>NZ_VZRA01000003.1:0-52185 GCF_008802355.1 Oryzomonas sagensis
AACACAGTACAGGGCATACCGTAGCGTATCTAACACCATGACATTGTTCGGGTACTTTTCAATGAACTGTTCCGGCGTCAACTCAATGAAGTCAAGCCCGGCAAAAGCATCAAGCCTGCTCTCGGCGGCAGCTATGACCCGATGGATCAATCCGACTGCCTCTATAGCCAACGTGTGGGTGTGAGTAAGGCGGGTGAAGGCTTCAACCAGCTTCTGGCTGTCAACTTCAATCGTTCGGGCGTAGCAGTGGACAGGGTACACCAGGGCGAGGCACCCGTTGCCGAAGGAGTTGCGATCCTGGGCAATGGCCTGGATAGTGTCGAGATCGACGGGACCCTTTTTTATGAGGGACTTCATCAGGGAAAAATGGTCCTGCCACGTCTGGCCGTAACTTGTGGCCCGGTGCCCGGCATAGTGGATTAAACACCAGTCGAGTAGCAGGCTGTTGATGGTGGTAAAGTTGTAGTCTGCGATGAAACGGCACCAGCAATCAACTATGTCGCTTTCGTCGGTGCCATCCGGGTAGTGGCCAGCCCGGTTCATAATTTCGTCATAGGTGTGGTCACTCAGGGCAGCCCCGTTACTTTCCCATGGAGTGCCAACCCTGTCGCCAAGTTTAAAAGCCTCAAGAATAGGACGTTTCATGTTTTCAGCATAACAGGGTGGCGTGGATGGCGCAATATTTGCAATGAGTTACATAGAGTTAAACCCAATGAGATTATAGAGTTATCTCTGTTTTAAGGCTTTTAAATGAGTAATATCAGTAGAACAAAGTAATGGTGCTGCATCCAACAAATTATCACTTTTTCGCGCATGAGAGCAAAGGAGGCTTATGGACAATAACGAAAAAATAAACAGGGTCGCCGGTAGCCTAATCGGGTTCGCCTGCGGTGACGCCTGCGGGGCACTTGTGGAATTCATGACACCCGGAGAGATCAGAAGAAAATATGGTAGGGTTGTTGACATGCTCCCTGGCGGCTGGATCAAGGGCCGATTGGCTGGGGAGTGTACCGACGATACCCAAATGGCTCTTTGTGTCGCCCGGTCTCTGGTGTCAACGTGTGGGGAGCCGGACTACAAGGATATGTCCGACCGCCTCCTTGAATGGCTTGACTCAAAGCCGAAAGACGTGGGTAGCGCCTGCCGTAGAGGTTTGGAGGCATGCCGAAAGACAGGCAGCCTCTGTAATGGGGATGATACCACGCTTGGCAACGGTGGCCTTCTCCGTGTTCTTCCTTTCGCACTGGCTGGTAGAACATGGCAGGAGGCCATGGCGCACGTAGAGCTTACCCATTGCACCTCCCTACAGGCAAGGGCGGTCCAGTCGTATGTTTTGGCATTGCAGGCGGCGTTGGCTGGCGGAGATAAACGTGATATTGGTATGGAGATAAGAGGGATCGGAATCAGGCCCGTTGGGGTGAAGAACAACCGGGGGGATGTGAAAAACTCTCTTTCCTCTGCGCTGAATTGGTTCTTTACAACCAACACCTTTGAGGACTGCATTACTCAGGCGGTGAACGCTGGGCATGATGCGGATAGCGTGGCGGCCCTTTCTGGTGGCCTTGCTGGCGCGTATTATTCGATTGAAGCTATCCCGCAACAGTGGCGTGATGCCCTGGATAGGGGGGTACACGATGAGTTGATGCTACTGGCTAGGCCGCTTGCCGCTTTGTTTGTATGAACCGGGAGTCTGATGATGAGCCTGAAAGACTTGTAAAGAGATATGATCGTAATGTGTTTGTTATTATAGTTTACATGCCGCTTAAAAGGAACAGTTATGAATAATAAAGTGTGCACATTTAACATTAAGCAGAAAATTACTCTGTCATTAGCACTGATTGTGATGGCAGTAATGGGTATTTTCCCTCCTTGGTATGCTCATTTTAAGCGATCTACAGATTCTATTCAGTCAAAAATTTTTTATGGATATGATTGCATAATTCAAAAATACAATCCTAACCTTAGTAGCGATGCTGGATATGTTGAAGTAAATATGACTGTTCTTGTCATTCAATGGTTGGTGGTTATTTTCTTTGCTTTAGCACTTGTAATTATTTTAAGTGATGACCGGAAATAATAAAGGGATCTAAGCTTATTTGGCCCCCCACTTTTTCAGGGACAAGGAACACTCAGGAACCCGGCTTCATCCTGCACAACTTCCCCGTCCTGCAACAGTTCAGTAACAATCCGCTCCAGACGGTCACGACCGATTGAGCAGAAAGGCGCAGGCAGTTCAGCCCTCCGTGCGTGAATACCATTACTGCCGGGTCTTCCGGTCTTGGTGTACGGTCTCCCCTGCTTGTGTGCCTCTGCTATGGCTGCAAGCAGGGGAGACCGATCATCAAGGGCGCTGGCTTTGGTGGTATTCTTCTTGCCCTTGGTTCCTGATTCAGGAATACCGGAACCAGTGACGACCGGCGCGGCCAACATCTCCACCACCCCGGCAACCATGGCCTTCAGTTCGGAAAACTCAATCCTTGAGGCGACCAATTCAGTTTTCATGCTTGCCAACTCAGCCAGTACCCTCCCATCTGCCGGGATTGTGTCCACAAGCTCCACGCCGTCTTTCCTTGGCTTGATGTTAGGGTGATCTTTCCGCAAGGCCTTGATGTGTCTGCTGACAACATCCTTTTTGTCCTTGCCATTGCTGTATTTGCCAAGTCCTAGATAATCGCACAACTCCGTGAGCGAAACGACCCGACAGGGGCGATTCCTCAAATACTGATAGATCATCTCTTGCTCACATATGGTCTTCTGCAATATGCCTCCCATTACCTTGCTCCTTTCAGACTGGTATCCCATGCCCGGCATATTTCCTCACGGGCCGACTCAATAACGGCCTTCAACTCTGAGAGGGCCCGGGCATCTGATGCTTTGACCTTCATGTCCATGATCCGGGTGAGGGCGTGTTCCAGCGTAACCGGATAGATGAACGGCACCCAGATATCCTCATCTGTCCCGGTAGCCTTGTCGGTCCGGTTGCGCTGCCTGCATATTTCGTAACACATATCCGACGACCTCAGCAAAACGGGTGCACCTTTTACATCGAATTCCAGCTTCATTTTCTATCGCTCCTTATGGGTGTATGGGTTGACCTGTAAAAACGTCTCCACCAGCCTACACCAGCGCGAGACAGGTATTCTTGCAATCAGGCTGACGCGACTATTACCGTGACAGCCATCCGGCTGTCTGGTTCGGGCTACTGTTCCAAGTAATCGCCCCCGAAGGGCTGACTGAGTAGCCATTAGGGCCAGATGATGCCCCGCCCATGATGTCAGTGTTGGACAAGGCCGGTTGATTCATGTAGTACGTTCCCACAGCCCCTGCCGTTCCCAGTCCCTTCCCGATCATCCCGAAGGTGGCCCCCCGGTCGGCCATACTGGCTTCGGCATCTGCCGCCTGTCTAGTGAGCGCGGCCTGGGTTGATCCTTCAGCGAGGCTCATCTGACTATCAAGGGCAGCGGCTGACTGGCCACGGCCCATGGAAACAGCGGCTGACAAGCCCTTGGCTGACTGGTCCTGCGCCGTATTGCTGGCGGCGGTGTAACCGGCTGACAGCCCCCCAGAGAGCGCCGGAGCGACGTTGGTGTTATTGGTCCGGCCCGGATCAACACCCGGAGTAGGATTCTGCCTGCTGGCTTCGGCCTGCATGACGTTGGCGTTGGTCTGCCCCTGGAGGCGGTTGGTCAGGTTGGCCGGAGACTGGCTCACGTCCTTGATGAACTGGTTCTCACTCGGAGCCACCCTCGATTGGTAGTCGTCCCACTGTTTGGCGGCGATCTGGGCGGCGGCGGTCTGATCGGCGGTTATGATGCGCTGTTGGCCGCCCCCGCCCTTGAAACAGGTGCTACGCTCCATGAGGCGGTCGAAGAAATTCCAAGGTCTCATTGGTGGTCTCCTTCTGTGTGGAAGTGGCTGGCGACTTGCGTACACGCGGCAAACAGGCTTTCGCCGAATTCATCCCAGAGGCTTTGGGCGCTCAGTTCTCCGGCTTCAGAATATCCGTTGACGATATAAGCCGTGTCGCCTGTGCTGATGTCTTCGGGGTTCCACTGAATATCCTCAGTGAGGGGGATGTCTTCAGGGGGGATGGCCCACCACCAGAAGACGCGGGTAATTCTGCCGTCTGTGCGTTCTACAAAATACTGGCAGGCTTCGAGACAACGGATAAGACGCTGATAAAAAGGCAGCTCCACTTCAGGTGCCTTGCTGTAGAACAGGTCGCAGATTTCCATATACAGCTCTTTCAAATCATCGTGGCTGCTCATTCTTTTTGGTCCTCTTTACTTTCATCAAAGTTGAACTCGGTCTGCCGCCAGCCGGACAGGTCAACCGTCTTGTCCTTGGTGGCCTTCATCTAATTACGCTGCCAGCGGTTCAAGCTCTGGCGAATGCGGTCTTGGTGCTTTATGGTCATGACTCAGGCCCTTAGCTGTTGAGATACTCATTAGATTCTATTCCAAGACAAAGATGTAGATGTAGATGTAGATAGAGGTCGTGTACGGCCGTACACGGTCGTGTACTACCGTGTCCCTAGCTATCACCCTTGTCGTCCTCTCCGTCTGCTGCTTTCTCTTTTGCGCCCCGCCTGTTTCTCGAATTCTGTTCGCAGCGATGCCGGGTTATGCCGTATTCGGCAATAAGGCGGTTGTTGTAAATGCGCTTCATATCGGGATCGACCTTTAACAGCCCGGAGGCCATGATCTGTTCTTTGTGGTCTATCCAGGTGCCCTTATCCAGATTCAGCCAGAGGCTTATTTCGTCGTCATCATCTGAGAGCTGCGCTTCAAAGCCTTTATGCCAAATGAGGTCCAAAAGGTTTCCGAAAGTGCCCCGCACAAGTCCCGGAAGTCTGGTAAATCTGGGGTCTTCAAAAAAATCTCCTGGGTTGCGTGGATAGTATGGGTAGTCGTAAGGTTTTCTCGCCATTAGTGGCCACCCCCTTTAACGACTGCCGATGCCTCACGGAACAGCCGTGACCTGACATTCAGCAGGCGTTTTGCAGGGAGTGTGGCCCCAGACTCGTATACGATGATGGAACGGCTCAGTTCGGTAGACTCATGGAACTGGAACAGAGCACGATTGCCAGCGGCATTACGGCGGATGATAGGGGGGTAGCCGCTGGCGGTCAGGAAGGAGGCTAGGTCTATGGACTCAGTTTCAAAAACTCTTTCACTGGTGGAGTGCATGGATTACGCCTCCCCAGTTGATTTGGTGGCCTGTTTTCTGTTAATCGCTTCTGCCGGGCGACGGGTCGGGTACTCGGAAGTGTTCTTGTGAGTGCAGGAGTTGAAATAGTCATCAAGTGCGGCACGCTCATAGTAGCAACGATTCCCCACCTTCCTGAATACTGGGCCGCCGCCTTCCCAGCGTTTACGGCGAAACCAGTGGACTGACAGGCCGTAAAGTTCTGATGCCTCTGATTCTGTGAGTTGTTTTTTGTTAATATTGGTGATGATGTCAGACATTAAAAAACCTCCGTAATCTGTATTGTGATGCCTAAATACAGGGTAGGAGGTTTTTTGAAGAGAATAAGGGTATTTAAATTCGGCTTCTAAAATTTTTTGTTCGATGGTGGGCCGATCAGTCTGATTTCACGACAAGCCTTGATGGCCTCTGTCAGTAAACGATTGGCTGGGACTGGTCTATGCTCTCCTGTAACAATGTCCCGCTCGAATAGTTTGCCCCAAAACGGGTGCATTTTCAGTCGGCATGAACGGTCGAGGTCATCCGCGAATACTCCGAATTTTCTGCTTTCCTTGATGGCTGCCCGTATACTTTCTTCGCCAAGTGTCAGGGCTTTGAGCGGCCCCGGAAACATCTGCCACTCTCTTTGTTTTAAATCGTTTATTGCGGCCTCCTCTGACATGCCCTGTGCTCGTAATTCTTCGTAACACCTAGCGATTTCAAAGCCCAGGTGCTTTCTAGCCTGACTGCGGCCTGTGGCTGGTCGTCCTCTTTTCTGCCCTGCCATATCAAGCCGCCTGGGCCGTATTCAATTGAATGACTTTGGCGCCAACAACATCCAACATACGCCGTTCAATCTCGTTGCCGATCATCTGTGTTGTCTCCCGCAAGTCCTCAATGTCGGTTTCATCGTAATGCTGCCCCGTTACAGAGCCGTCAATGTGATTTGTCAGAAGGTCGGTATCCTCATACCGCTTGAGTTTTCGCCCAATGGTAATAAATGTGCGGCGTAGCGCATGAATTGTCAGGTCAAGTCCGGTGGTTCTCTTGAGGTGGTCCGAGCGCATTGACGCATGACCGCTTTTGTTGCTACTGATGATGGCCGGGAATACCCATTTACAGCCCTCTGGCATCTGAGCCTTGCGGCGCTCAAGGATTGTCATGGCCTGCCTGTTGAGTGGAATATGCAAATTCTCCCGGTTCTTGGTGTCCTTGATAAGCAACTCCCGGTGTTCGAGGTCGATGTTTTCCCACTGGAGCGTTGCGCTTTCGTTGTGTCTCATGCCGGTGTACAGGGTGAACAGCAACAAGTCGCGCCTGATTTCAGTGAGTTTTTGCAGGGCCTTGAAGAACACGGAGAAGTCGTTCCGCTTCTTTTCGGCATCAAAGATAAGGCATTCATGGCGGGCCTTGATCTTTTCCATCACATTGACATGGCGGCTTGTGAGAACTGCCATAGGGTTTGATTTCAGGGTTGCCGGATACTTCGCTAGGCCATAGTTGAGGACTGCCGATAGCATGACGGCGCTGTTTCTGGCGGCCATTGCCCCGGCAACAGATACCTGCTGAAATTTGTCCATGACAACATCTGGAGCCAGGCTGTTCACTTCCTTGAGGGATAGCGGCATCCATCCGGCGTAATGGCGCTCGATCAAGTCCTGATACTGTTTCGCGGAACTCTCCCGGCGTTCCTTGCCATCCCGGCGTTTTGTTTCGCGGAAGTAGGATTTCATCAGTTCTTGAAGGGTAACATCGGCACCGGCATTGCTGGAGGTGTCCCCCAACTTGATCTTGATACGTTCTCCAAGGACAGCATTACCTTCTTGGTCAACATATCCTTTGACCATATTCTTTGCTTGCTCAAGGGTAATCTCTGCTCCATATCGCCCTAGGGTCTTCTTGATAGTGCGGTATCCACCCTTCTTGCTGGGGTCTTTTACGTCTATCTGGAGTCTGAATGTTTTTGTCTTTGTGCCGACAACGAGCCCAAAGCCGGGCGTTTCGGTATCCCAATAGAGCGCCTGCCCCCCGTCCGTAAACTTGATGCTATCGATCTTTTTTTTGGTGAAAGTTATCTTCGGCATAATGACCTCCTTTGTCGGCGGTCCTTCCTAAACTGTGCTTTAGGTAGGACTTAAGTAGGACAAAAAATAAAAAACCCGCTTAATCTGGCTTATAGATTAGCGGGTATTAGGAAGGAAGTCAAGTTGTATGCTGCTGAAATGTAATGCTATTTAATGGTGGCGCGCAACCCTTAAAAAACCTGCTTTATGACCGGTCCTTGTATGCCTTGTAGTTGACCACCTGGATGTCTTCCTGCACCGACTTGACCCCCTTGACCGACCCGGCGATTCTGATGGCTTCCCGTTTTTCCTGTTCCGAGGCCAGGTAGCCGCTGAGATGCACCTTGCCCTTGGCAACCTCGATGGTGAAGGGGCGGTAGTCCAGGTCGGCCGAATTCAGCAGGGCGGTCTCGATCTTCTTCATCAGGATGGTGTTGTCGATCAACTCCGTTGCGCGCTTATCCGCTTCCTTGAGGTGGTGATCCCTGGCCGCCGCCACGATGCACTCCACAATGGCCTCTTCCGACATGCGCGACGTGTTGAACACCAGATCGTACCCCAGTGGGTCGTGCCAGTCCCGGTCGAAATAGAAATGGATGAAGCCGCCCCGCTGATGGTCGCTGCGGCGGATCATGGACTTGGCCAGGTCGGGATCGATCCATTCACGCTCGGCGAAGCGTTCGGCCCGCTCTTCGAAATCGGCGATAAAGCGGAGCCTGAGAACGTTGCGGCACTCCTTGAGCAGGTCCTGGCCGCCGCGGCCGTACAGGATCACGTTCCCCTTGCGGGCGAAATCCAGCAGGATGAGTTCCACCGAGTTAAGAGCCGCGGCACGTTTGCGATCTTCGACCGTGATGTAGGAGGGGGGCTTTTCATCGACCATCTGGAGCATGTCGGTCGTAAGGCCGTATTTGGAGGCGATGGCGCCGATCCGGGCACCGTCGACAAAGGTGTACTTGAGTCGCTTGGCGACCTCTTCCGCAATGTGATACGCCCCGGTGCCCATTTCCCGTGAAAATGTGATGACTGCCATCAATTACCTCCCTGCAGGATGAGCGTTGCCAGCGCTATATAACACGTTGGGGTTGTGTATACAAGAGGACAGTGGTAACCTTGAACCCTGAAATGATTATCGGGAGGCCCCGCTGCCGGACTACTGCGTCTTCATACTCCGTTTCCTGATCTTTGCCGCCGCCCATTCCCTTTTTGCCGCAACCGGGATCAAGCGAGTCGTCGCCCGGCTGTGCCATGGCGAACCACGGGGCTACCGCCTGGCCTACAACCTGTTCTCCCTGGTGCTGTTCGGCTGGGTGATGGCCGCCTTCCGCTCATCGCCGGTGCTCTACTTCGCCCCCGGCGTCTGGAGTCTGGTCATGTACCTGGGCCAACTCGTCTGCGGGGTGATCCTGGTGGATTGCCTGCGCCGGACCGGGGCGGGCGACTTCCTCGGCATCAGCCAGCTCGGCTCAGGCCGGGCCGGCGGCCCCCGCCTGGTTACCGACGGCTACTACGCCGTGGTGCGCCACCCCCTGTACCTCTTCTCCACCGCCTTCCTCCTGCTCAACCCGGTCATGACCGCCCAGTGGCTCCTGTTGACGGTCCTTTCGGCCGCCTATTTCGTCATCGGCGGCCTGATCGAGGAACGCCGCCTCCTGGCGGAGTTCGGCGACGAATACCGCCGGTATCGCCGGCAGACCCCCTTCATCATCCCCGCAGCCAGGGTCAGGCGACCGCATTCACCTTGACGGTCACATCCCTGATGCCGCTTATGGCCGAGACGCTCTCCAGGGCGTCGACAGCCAGTTCCCGGCCGTGCAGCTTGAGCTGGAATTCGTAGACCAAAAGACCCGCAACCGGGCGCCGCTCCATGCCGAGCAGCGTCATCGTGTAGCCGCAGGCCAGGACCGCCTGGGTGATCCGTTCGAGTTGCCCGTCGCAGTCGTCGCTGTGGACCGTGAGGACGGCATAGGTGTCCCGGGAGAGCATCCCCTCGATCTTTTTCAGCGCAATGAGGCTCACGAGCGCAATGGCGGTCACCAGGGCCGAGAGCGCGAACAGGCCGACGCCGCAGGCGACCCCCACGGCCGCGGCGACCCAGAGGCAGGCCGCGGTGGTCAAGCCCCGCACCGATGTCCGCTCCCTGATGATAGCGCCGGCCCCTAAAAAACCGATCCCCGTCACCACTTGGGCCGCCACCCGGCCGGCATCGATCCCCACCGGCAGCACGCCGCCGAAGTTGCCGAACATGCGGTAAAAGCTGATGGAAACGGCCACGAACAGGGCTGAGCCGAGGGATACCAGCAGGTGGGTCCTGAAACCGGCCGGCCGGCCGTGAATCTCCCGTTCCAGGCCGATCAGCGCACCGAAGAGCGCCGCCAGCAGGAGGCGCCCCATCATCTGGTAGTCGAAAGCGACGGGCGTCATGGCGCGTCGGTATCCGGTCCGACGGCGACCGTCAGCACGAGCCGCCGCGTCTGCCCGTGGAAGGAGATGGTCAGGGGGATCCGCACGCTGCCGTCGGCCTGGGGCAGCGCCTCAGCCGCCAGCGTCACCCGGAGATCGCCCAGGGGTTCCGGTTCCGACGGCAGGGGCACACCGGCCGCTTCCTCGCCACCCGCGGGTGGAGCGGGGCTCGGGACCGGGGCTCCGCCGAGGAGGCTGTCGGGCTGCGCGGGCGGGGCCCCGGCCTGGGGAGCGGCCACGGAGGAGGGGGGGAGGGGGGCCGGTTCGGCTTGCAGGGTGTGTTCCGCGCCGACCCGTTCCATGATCTGGCGGGAGAGGGCCGAGAAGGTTTCCAGCACCCCTTCGCCGTTCAGCGCCGTGGAGAGGCAGGCCGTGAGGTGCTCCACCTCCAACTGGGCCGCGGTTGTCGTCGCATTCGCCGCCCCGGCCCGGTCCGTCTTGTTCACCTGCAGGACCGCCGGCATGTCGTTCAGGCTCATGCCGTATGAGGCCAGGTAATCGCGCAAACGCTCGATGCTCTGCTTCTTCGCCGCCGTGGCGTCCGCGGCATCGACCACCAGCACGACCCCGTCGGCCCCCTTGAGGGTCATCTTCCAGGCGGCGGGATTGGCGACCCGGCCCGGCAGGGTATAGATGTGGAAACGGATGCGGTAACCGCCGAACACCGGTTGCTCGAACGGGCAAAAATCGAAGAAGAGCAGGGAACCGCCGCTGGCCGGCAGTGTTTTCAGTTCGCCGCGCAGCGACGGCTTGATCCTTTCGTACAGGTAGCGCAACGAGGTGCCTTTGCCGGCCCCTTCATGCCCGTAGTAGACGATCTTGGCGTTGATCTCGCGTTTGGCGTTGTTGATAATGGCCATGCCAGCTCCCGGTTTGTCGATTGAATATCCTCATTGCATGTGCAGCTGTTTCTTCTTCTACCAGTTTTCAGCGGCCACCTACCGCTTTTTGTTGAGCAGCAACCGTTTCGCCTGGGTGGAAATGACCGATGAAACATTCTTGCTCTTGGCGTAGCCGGCGATATCCTTGTCGCTCAGGGTGGAAAGGTAGCGCAGCGCGTTCTGGACCGGCGTGCGGTGATTGTCCACCAGCGCCTTGCGGATGCTGTAGTTTTTGACCCATTCCTTGTTGGCGCAGATCAGGCGCATGATCTCGTCGTTCTGGATGCCGGATTTCAACAGGGTTACGACCTCGCCCTCGGTCATGCGCGGGTTCTTGACGACGCTCCCCGAAACGAGCTTGTTTGCATCCTTGACCAGGATCGAGCGCCATTCCTTGTCGCCGGTCAGGGCCATCTTGATCTTTTCGGCAATGCCCAGCACCTGGGCCATCTGATACTTGCTCTGAAACTCCTCGCCGGTCTCATCCAGCGGAGCATCGGGTTCTTGCGGGGCGGCTTCGGCCGCTTCCCCGGGCTCGGACTCATGGGGGGCGCTGTCGGCAGACGGCGCAACGCCGGCCCGCTGGAGGATGATCCTCTCCAGGAAGGAACGGGCCGGTGCGGAAAGCTGCTCGTTCCCCAGGAGCGCTTCCCCAATGCCCTCCCGTTGATGGTGGACCTTGGCGATGGCGTCGAGGAGTGCCGGGTGGGCCTCGGACGAGCCGGCCACGGCGAGCAGCGTCTCCGAGGGCAGCGAGGAGAATGCCGCCTGCGCCGCAGCCTTGACCGCCGCATCGCCATCCTTCATCAGGCAGAAGATCAGCATGAACCGGTCGAACGGCTCCAGTGCCGGGGCGTTCCCGATGCCCTGGAGCCGTTCCCCGGCGCTCTGCCCCGAACGGAGGCAGGCCGCCACGGGGGGCGATATCTTCAGCTTGATCGTCTCTGCCATGATCCTTATATCCTGAGCGGTTGCGTACATTGCGGCGGCCGGGGTACGGTGCGGCGCCGCCGCCCCCATACCCCGGCCGCCATACGTGTGTTACGGGTGGGACAGCGATGCCTTGATGCCCAGCCCCTTCAATTTCTTGAGCACGGCATCGGCACCTTTCCTGTCGTTGAACGTGCCGGCGACAAGGGTCTTCGACGGTATGGAGACCTCGGCGTGTTTTACGGTCAGGTTGATGCCGGCCGCGGCCAGGCGTTCCTTCTCGGAACCGGCCCGGGCCGTCAGCAGGTAGGAACCGGCGTACACGGCAAACTTGCCGCCCTGTTCCAGGATGAACGCATCCGAGGTGTACCGTTTCAATTTGTCCAACTCCTGCTGGGCCTCGGCGCGGCTCGGGTATTCTCCGGCAAGGAGGCGGTTCATGGCTGATTTCTTGCGGCCTCCCGGCTTGACGGCCGTTTCGACCCCGGCGCCCTTGGCCCGCGACAGGTCTGTCGCCATGGCTTCTTCAAGGACATAGTTCCCCACCACGACCGTCCAGGGGCCGGTAGCCTTGGCGGGCGCCGGCTTCGGCTTCACCGTATCCTTTTTCGCCGCTGTCGGCGCTGCCTTTTTTGCCGGGACTGCGCCAGCTCCGGCAGGGCTCTTGCCGGGAGCTTTGGCGGCTTCGGCCGCTTTTTTGTCATTCCCCGGCGTTGGCGAGGGCTTCTTCACTGCACCGGCGGGCTGCTGTTTCGTGGCGGGGGCGGCCTTCGTGGCATCCAGCTTGGCTGCGGCCGCCGCTTTGGGCTCTTTTGCCGCGGGTGCCGCCTTTTTCTCGGGTGCTGCCGGTTTCTTTTCGGGAACCGCCGCTTTGGCCGGCTTGGCCGCTTCGGGCTTGGGAGCTTCCGCCTTTGCCGGAGGTGCCGCCTTCACGGCCGCCGGGGGCTCGGCCGCGGCCACCTTCCTGGCTTCGGGCGCCGCAGGCGCGGCGGCATTCTTCTGCGCCTCCGGCGCGCCTGCCGTCTCATCCTTGCCCGCCTGCCCGTTGCGGGGCGGCAGCGGTTTTTTCACCACCTGGGGCGCCGGGGCCTCGGCCGGTTTCTGCGCCTCCTGCGGCTTGATCAGCCCGGTGAAGAAATACAGGTACGCAAAAGCCGCCACGAGGATCAACAGTACAACCAGCAGCATATTCTGTCTGCCCTTTTCGGCCGGTGCCGTCGACTCGGGCTCCTTGGTGTCGTTGCCAAACTTGAAATCCATGAAAAAAACCTCCGTTGATTTTTAACCCGCGCAAGCGGTTATTCCTTCTTGACAGCCTGAGTCTCGGCAATCACCTTTTGGGACAGGTGCGTCGGCAGTTCCTCGTAGTGAGAGAATGCCATACTGAACAGGCCTCGATCGCTGGTCATGGACTTGAGGTCGTTGGAATAGGCCAGCACCTCGGACATGGGCACGATGGCGCGGATAATCTGGGAGTTGGCCTTGGGCTCGACCCCGACCACCTTGCCGCGGCGGGAGTTCAGGTCGCCGATCACATCCCCCATGCTTTCGTCCGGCACGGTCACCGTCATGTTCACGATCGGTTCCAGAAGCACCGGCTTGCACAACTCCATCGCCTTTTTGAACGCCATGGAACCGGCCACCTTGAAGGCCATTTCCGAAGAATCGACCGTATGGAAGGAGCCGTCGTAGAGCGCAACCCGGAAGTCCACCACCGGGTAGCCGGCCAGGTATCCCTCCTGGGCCGCTTCCTGAATCCCCTTGTCCACCGCAGGGATATACTGGCGCGGGATGACGCCCCCCACGATCTTGTCGTCGAACTGATACCCTTCGCCCCGGGCGGTGGGGGACATCTCTATCCAGCAATCGCCGTACTGACCCCGGCCGCCGGACTGTTTCTTGTATTTCCCCTGGACCTTGGTCGAGGCGCGGATCGTCTCCAGGTACGGCACCTTGGGGGTCTTGAGCACCACCTCCACGCCGAACTTGCGTTTCAGCTTCTCGACGATCACCTCCAGATGAACCTGGCCCATGCCGGAGATGATGAACTCCTTGGTCTGGGGGTCGCGGTGCGACTGCAGGGTCGGCTCTTCCTCGATCATGCGGTGCAGGGCCCCGTGGATCTTGTCCTCGTCGGCCTTGGTTTTTGGGGCGATGGCATAGGAAATCACCGGCTGGAGCTGCTGGGCCGGCTCGTACACGATCGGCTTGACGGCATCGCACAGGGTGTCGCCGGTCACGGTCTCCTTGAGTTTGGCCACGGCCACGATATCGCCGGCCACCGCCTGCTTGATCGGGTGCTGTTTCTTCCCTTCCAGTTCATAGATCTGGCCGATGCGCTCTTCGATCCCCTTGGTGGAGTTAAGGATGGTGGAATCGGAGTTGAGCACCCCCGAGTAGATCCTGAAGATGGTTATCTTCCCCGTGAAGGGGTCGGACGTGGTTTTGAACACCAGGGCCGAGAACGGCTCCTTTTCATCGGGGGCGCGCTCGATCGTTGCGCCGCTTTTGGGCTCGGTTCCCACCGCCTTGGTACGGTCCAGGGGGGACGGCAGGTAGTCGCAGATGGCGTCCATGAGTTGCCGGACCCCGATGTTCTGCACGGCCGAACCGCACAGGACGGCCGTAAAGGTGTTACGCATGGTGCCGACCCGCAGGCCGTCGATGATCTCCTCCACGGTCAGTTCGCCGCTGTCCAGATATTTCTCGGTCAGGGCGTCGTAGGCCTCGGCCACGATCTCCACCATGTACTCGCGCAGACGCGCCGCCTCGTCCCGGTATTCGGCCGGTATCTCCCCCTCGGTGCAGGTCCCGGAGCCGTCCTTGGGATAGAAGCAGGCCTTCATGTGGATCAGGTCGATGACGCCGGCGAACGCGTCCTCCGCGCCGATGGGCATCTGGATCGGCACCCCCCGCGCTCCCAGGGCCTTCTCCATGCCGTCGATGGCCCGGAGAAAGTTGGCCCGCTCCCGGTCCATCTTGTTGACGAAGGCGACGCGGGGAATCTCGAACTCGTTGGCCCATCCCCAGATATCCTCGGTCTGCGCCTTGATGCCGGAGATGGCGGAAATGATGATGACGGCGCAATCCAGGGCGCGCATGCAGGCGCGGGTGTCGGCGATGAAGTTGCCGTAACCGGGGGTGTCCACGATGTGGACGGAATGGCCGTTCCATTCGCAATGGTCCAGGGCCGAGGTGATGGATATCTTGCGCTTGATCTCCTCGGGCTCGAAATCCATGGTGGCGGTGCCGTCATCGACCCGTCCCAGGCGGTCGATCATGCCGGCGTTGAACAGGATCGCCTCGGACAGCGAGGTCTTGCCCGCCCCTCCGTGTGCGATGATCCCCAGGTTCCGAAGTTTGCTCGTGTCGTACTGTCCCATTGCATAGCCCCCTTAATAAATGAGATATCCCCTGCGTAGCTGCCACTTCATCGCTGTTCGTACAACGTTGTGTGTCTGCACAAGAAAGATGTATCTGCAGTCTCAAAAAGGCATCCCGGTCCAGCCGGCAAAGCGCCTGCGTCGGCTCGCTTCTCCGTGCCCCCGGAATCAGCTGTTGCGTTCGTACAGTATTCTCAGTCCCTCCAGGGTAAGGAATTCGTCCACCTCGTCGATGGTCTTTGATTCGGGCGCGATCAGGGCCGCCAGGCCGCCGGTGGCGATGACCCGGAACTTTTCCCTCGATTCCAGGCGCATCTGTTCCACAATCCCGTCCACCAGGCCGACATAGCCGAAGAAGATGCCGGCCTGCATGGAGTTGACGGTGTTCTTGGCAATAATGTGGGGCGGCTTGGCGATATCCACGCGCGGAAGCTTGCTGGCCCGCTGAAAGAGCGCTTCCAGGGAGATGGCCAGGCCGGGGGCAATGGCGCCGCCGCAGTACTCGCCCTTGGCGTTGACGTAGTCGAAGGTGGTGGCGGTGCCGAAATCCACGATCACCAGGGCGCATTTGTGCTTCTCGTATCCCGCCACGGCATTGACGATACGGTCGGCCCCCACCTCCCGGGGGTTATCGTACTGGATCGGCATGCCGCTTTTGATCCCCGGGCCGACCACGTAGGGGGTCAGGTTGAAAAAATCCCGGGCGATGGCCTCCATCACGCCGGTGAGCGGGGGAACGACCGAGGAGATGATGGCGGCGGTTATGGCGGGGAAGTCGAGACCGGCCTGGCCGAACAGGCTGTGGAGCAGGACCGCGTATTCGTCGGATGTGCGCGACTTGTCCGTGGAGAGCCGCCAGTTGCGCATGAGCCGCGGCCCCTCGTAGATGCCCAAAACGATATTGCTGTTGCCGACGTCAATCACCAGAAGCATTTCAGAGCACCCTCACATCCCCACTGAGTAT
Source organism: Oryzomonas sagensis (assembly GCF_008802355.1). NCBI lineage: Bacteria > Pseudomonadati > Thermodesulfobacteriota > Desulfuromonadia > Geobacterales > Geobacteraceae > Oryzomonas > Oryzomonas sagensis. The sequence goes on from NZ_VZRA01000003.1 coordinate 15,872, forward strand.
TCGTTCGATCGTGCCGTCCGGCTGGCGCACCAGCAGGGCACCGTCGCCATCGATGCCGGCGAACAGCCCCCGGATGTCGTCACGGCCGTGGTCGCTGACCACCACCTCGCGGCCGTTGGCGTTGCAGCGCTCCTGCCATTCCCGGCGCACCGGGACGAAGCCGTGGTCGAGAAAGGCGGCATAGAGCCGGTCCAGTTCGTTCAGGAGAAACGCCGTGAAGCGTGCCCGACCGACCTTGGCCCCCCCTTCGATGAGGAGCGAGGTGGCGGGGTGGCGCAGGTCGCCGGGGAACTGGTCGGCCGTCATGTTCAGGTTGACGCCGATCCCCAGGATGACGAAATTGATGCCATCGTTGATGCCGTCGGTTTCGGCGCTCATTTCGTTGAGCAGTCCGGCCACCTTTTTGCCGTCGATCAGCACGTCGTTGGGCCATTTGATCTCCGGCTTCAGGCCGGTGGTCTGCTCGATGGCCCGGGCGGTGGCGACGGCGGAGAGGAAGGTGAGTTGGGGGGCCTCAAAGGGTTTGATCCGCGGGCGCAGGATGACCGAACAGTAGAGGTTGGCCCCCGGCGGGGACGACCAGATGCGCCCCAGGCGTCCCTTGCCCCTGCTCTGCTCCTCGGCGGTTACCACCGTCCCCTCGACGGCTCCCTCTTCCGCCAGGCGAAAGGCCTCGGAATTGGTGGAGGTCGTGGTGGCCAGGTTGACCAGCCGGGTGCCGATGAGCGCACTGTGCAACTGCACGCTTATTTCTTCGGCCGCCAGGGTATCGGGCGACGAAAGCAGCCGGTATCCCCGGGAGGGAACCGCCTCCACCCGGTAGCCGGCGCCCCTGAGTGCCGAGATGTGTTTCCAGACTGCGGTGCGTGAGATGCCGAGTTCCTTGCTGAGTTGCTCGCCGGAAACGAACCCGCTCTGTTGCCGGAAAAATCGCAGGATAGTGGCTGCCTTTTGGTGCATTGAACGACTCCTGCAGGGTAGCGGTGCGGGTAACAGGTTTTTCTGCACCCCGTTAATCCAGCAGCATGGAGATATCCATGGCCCGGGCCGAATGGGTCAGGGCGCCGACGGAAATGATATCGACCCCGGTTTCGGCGATGGCGCGCACCGTTTCCAGATTGACCCCGCCGGACGCCTCGACCAGCGCGCGGCCGGCAATGGCCGTCACGGCGGAACGCATGTCCGCGAGGTTCATGTTGTCCAGCATGATGATGTCGGCGCCGCTCGCCAGCGCCTCCTCGACCTGGGCCAGGGTTTCGGTCTCGATCTCGATCTTCAGGGTATGGGGGATATAGGCCCGGGCCCGCGCGATCGCCACCCCGATGCCGCCGGTGGCGGCAATATGGTTTTCCTTGATCAGAACGCCGTCGTAGAGCCCGGTCCGATGGTTGATGCCCCCTCCGACGCGCACGGCGTATTTTTCCAGTTCCCGCAGGCCGGGGGTGGTCTTGCGGGTATCGACGATGCGCGCCCCGGTTCCCGCCACCGCCGCCACATAGCGCGAGGTGAGGGTGGCGATGCCGCTCAGGCGCTGGAGCAGGTTCAGGGCCACCCGCTCGCCCATGAGCAGTTCGGCCGTGGTGCCGCGCACCGAGGCGATGACGGCCCCCCTGGCGGCCGGCATCCCCTCCGCCAGGCAGGCATGGAACTCTATGGCGGGGTTGAGGCGTTTGAATACCCTCTCGGCCACGAACAGCCCGGCCAGGAGCATCTCCTCTTTGGCGATCAGACGGGCCGAAGCCCGGCTGTCGGCGGGGATCAGCGCCTGGGTGGTGATGTCTCCGGTATGAATGTCTTCGCGCAGGGCCTGGTCTATGAGATTGTCGAGTGTGAGCATCGTCTGTGAGTCCACCTTGAATGGGGGAAATGTGCCCATTTCTATATCACAGCTAGGGAGGCGTATCAACCGCAAAACCGGCGCGTTCGCGACCGCGTTTGCCCGTCTACTTTGCAATTGACGGGAAACACGCCCTCCTGTATAGTAAACCGCTTGAAAAACCCATTTAATCTTATCATTGAGGAGTGGTTAGAATGCAGAAGCACATTTCAGTGTATGTTCTCGCGGTTATTTTACTCACAGCCGTCTGCGCCGCTGCAGTCGAAACCAAGGACATCAAGTTTGCCATCAAAAATGCGACTCCGGTCGTTTTCAGCCACGAACGTCATCTGCTCAAATATAACAACAACTGCAAGATGTGCCATAACGCCATCTATGACCTGAAGGCACACCGCCATTTCACCATGGCCGAGATGGAGAAGACCAAGTCCTGCGGCGCCTGCCACAGCGGCGTCAAGGCTTTCAGCGTGGCGACCGAAAAGGACTGCGCCAAGTGCCACAAGGGCAAGACCCAGGACAAGGTCTACAAGGTCAAGGGGGTGTCCGACGCGGTGTTCGGCCATACGTTCCATGTTGCCAAGACCGGCGGCGCCTGCAAGAGTTGCCATGGCGGCAAGATCTTCAGCGGCAAGACCCGGGGCGTCACCATGGCCGAGATGGAAAAAGGAAAAACCTGCGGCGCCTGCCACAACGGCACCAAAGCCTTCACCGTCGCCGGCAACTGCAACCGCTGCCACAAGGGGCTGAAACCCCGGGAAGTCACCTTTACGCTCAAGGGTGCCGCACCGGCGACCTTCAGCCATTCGTTCCATACCCAGGCCTATTCCTGCAAGGAGTGCCACACCAGGACCTTCCCCTACAAGGCGGTTTCCGGCAAGGCCACCATGGCCGACATGGCTCAGGGCAAATCCTGCGGCGTGTGCCATAACGGCAAGGACGCCTTCGCGTCAAGCGGTGACTGCGGCAAGTGCCACAAGGGGATGAAGCCGGGCAAGATCACGTTCAAAACATCCGCAGGTGAGGCTGTATTCAGCCACGAGTTCCATATCCAGGCATTCAAATGCGCGGAGTGCCACACCAAGATTTTCCCCTACAAGGCGGTTACGGGCAAGGCCACCATGGCCGACATGGCCAACGGCAAATCCTGCGGGGCGTGCCACGACGGCAAGGAAGCATTTGCATCCAGCGGCGACTGCGAAAAGTGCCACAAAGGGTTCAAGCCGCGCACCATCACATTCAAAACCGATGCCGGCGATGCCACCTTCAGCCACGACTTCCATGTCCAGGCGTACAAGTGCGCGGACTGCCACACCAAGGTGTTCCCCTACAAGGCGGTTACCGGCAAGGCCACCATGGCCGACATGGAGAAGGGCGCCTCCTGCGGGACCTGCCATAACAAGGACAAGGATGCCTTCTCGGTCAAAGACGACAAATTCTGCGCCAAGTGCCATAAAATGTAACAGCTTTACGCAACTGCAGACGAAATAAGAAGGGCGTCCTTCCCGGTTGGGGAGGACGCCCTTTCTGTATCCGTGCTGTAGCCTCGTTACTCGCTTTTGCGCTGGTCCACCAGGTACTGGCTTTTCTCGGACTCCTTGGCCAGTTTCTTCAGTTCGGCGGCCACCTCGGCCACCTTGGCCACATGCCGGATCTTGTCCGAGTTCATGGGTACGGCGGCGATGGAGATGGAGAGCAGGGGGATCTTCTCCATCTCCCCCTTGCGGTTGGTGCCGTTGTAATACCCCTGCCGCTTGGTGGCCTCGTCGAACAGGTCCAGCACGATCTGGTCGAAATGATCGATGACGGTCTTGCACACCGGTTCCAGCTGGGTCAGGGAGACGATGAAGACGAAATCGTCGCCGCCGATATGCCCGCAGAAACCGCCTCCCGCATCGCGAACGGCGTTGAACATGATGCGGGCCAGCATCCGGAGCACCTCGTCGCCATGGGAGAAGCCGAAGGCGTCGTTGTACGGCTTGAAATGGTTGATATCCACGTGGCAGACCGCTTGAGACTTGCCCATGGCGTCCTCGATGGCCCGCTGGATGGAGGTGTTGCCGGGAAGGCGCGTCAGGGGGTTGTTGTCGAAGATGCGCTTGAGGCGGGAGAAGGAAAGCGCGATACGGCAGAAGAGTTCGCCGAAGTTGAGCGGCAGGAAGACGAAGTCGTCCAGGGGATAGGTCTCCCACGGGATGGAGTCGGAATCCCTGTCCGACACCAGGCCGATGATCGGGATGGTGCTGAAGAAGCTGTCGCTGCGCAGGGCCGTGACGATCGTGGTCCCCGCGTTGCAGTCCGAGGAGAGGTCGATGATCAGCAGGTCGGGCGGGTCGGAATAAAAGGCGCCCAGCACGCTATCGATGTACGACATGCCGGTCGCCTGGTGCCCCCTGCTTTGCAGGCGCAATTGCAACTGGGAGATGAGCTGCGCGTCGGAAGAGACGAGGGCTATCCTAATTGGCAACAGCATCGGCGCCCTGCTGCAGTTCGAGGCTGAAGTTCTTGACCTCCACCAGTTTGTCCTCCAGCGCCTCGACGATGTCGGCAATGATCTGCTCGTTGAGCTTGAGGGTGTCCCAGGCGGCCTGCTGAATCTGCGGCACATAGCTGTCGCCGCTGTCGCCGAAGCCGCTGGCCTTGATCAGCGCGTCGGCGATATGCACCACGGCGGTCTTGATGCGATGATTCCCCGCTGCCGCCACATTGTGGTGGCAGTTGATCGGCTCGCTCAGTTTGTCCGGCAGAAACCAGCTCTTGGCGAGCCACCCCCCCACCTCGGCGTGATCCGTATCGATGATCTCCTGCTCCGCCTCCCGCATGTAGACCCGTTTTTCATCGATGACGCGACGGACCTCCCGCTCGGCTTCGCTGCATTTAAGGCTGATGATGACCTTGCCGATATCGTGCAGCAGTCCGGCGGTGGCGATCTCCTCGCATTCCGGCAGGCCAAGTTTGGTGGCGATCAGGTTGGAGGCCACGCCGACCCCCAGGGAATGCTCCCACAGGCCGACGCTGTTCTTCTCCATGATCTCGAAAATGGATGAGGAAAGAGCCAGGCTTTTGACCACGTTGACCCCCAGGAGGATCATGGCGTTGGAGATGGTGGAAACCCGGTAGAAACCGTAGGAGGGGGAGTTGGCCAACCTGAGGATGCGTGCGGAAAGCACCTGGTCCGAGGAGACGATCCTGGCCATCTCCTGCACCGAGGATTTGTCGTTATCGGACAGGGAGTTCAGTTTATTGATGACACCGGGAAGGGTGGGGAGCGTTTTGGTGTCCATGATGATTTTTTTCAGTTCATTCCGCTTTTCGTCCACCGGATTCTCCCAAGGAACGTTTCAAGTGCTCGGCGTAGATATCGTAGATTCTCGCCATCAGGGGGTCGTGACGAACCTTTTCAAAGCGGTTGTCAAGATCGTGGAGGGTTTCTTCAAGGCTGGGGTCCCCCTCCGCCCAGACGGGGTGCCCCGTAACGTATATGGATTGAATGTTCAGATATTCCAGCCGGGCAATAAGCGAATCCGTCAATTCCGTATCCTTGCCGCAAATGGGGATGCCGTTTGCGGATTCCGTGCGGAATACGTCCCGCGAGAGCACCATGCCTGCTTTGGCAACCATGAGAGGTATTTTCTGCATCGAGGCTGCTGTCCTTGCCTGGTAATGAGTAGCTAAATAGTTGTTAATAAATCGAGATTAAGCATAATAGCTAAAAAAGGTCGTAACGTCAATCTGTTCATCGGCTGGACAGGCGAGTATCCCGTGCGGTTTTTTCGGACCGACCGTGCGGGGCGCTGAGGGAATAATACCAGACAAATCCACGAAGTTCGAGTGTTAACTCAAAAAAATGCCGGTATCGACGGCTATCGTGCCTGGGCGGCAACCTTGTGTTTGCCCACCCATACGACGCCGGTGCCGGTTTGCATGACGATCTTGCGCCCCAGGCGCCCGCCCACATCCCAGGCTTTGATCGGTATGGCGTATTCATCCAGCAGTTGATTGGCCAGGATGACGTTGCGGTCGCCGATCATGAATATCTCGTTGCCGGTGCCGGTGCCATTGACGTTTGCCCCACCGAAAATCTTGGCCACGAGATGCTTTTTCACGCACCCGAGAGCCAACATCTTGTGCAGGAGTTTCTCCACGGCGATATTGCCGTACCGGGGGGTTGCCAGCCCCTCGCCGTTCCAGAGCGGCAGCATGAAGTGATTCATACCCCCCACGTGGGTCACGGTGTCCCACAGGCAGACCGAAACGCACGACCCCAGCACGGTGCTGACCTGGTAATCGCGCGCGTCGGCGAAGAGGGTGCCGGGAAACAGAAAATGCCTGTTTGTGGAGTCTTCCTTATTCATCGTTCCTATTTTTCACTGATGTCGTCGAACAAAAACAGGTTGCCCCCTTCGGCAAAGGTGGTGAGGGGGGCGTCGCCGGCAGGGGGAGGGAGCGTGAGCCTGAACAGCGCCCCCTGACCGTAGGTGCTTTCCAGGTCAATGGTCCCCTGCAAGAGATCGGCCAGCGCCTTGACGATGCTGAGTCCCAGCCCTTGTCCCCGGTGGGAGCGGGTCGTGCCGGTTTCAAGCTGGGTGAAGCGGTCGAAGATGCGTTGCTGGTCTTCCCCGGCGATGCCCGCTCCAAAGTCCCGTACCCCGACGACCAGGCTGCCGTCCGGGGCAAGGTTCAGGGAAATCTGGACGCGCCCCCCCTCACGACTGTATTCGACCGCATTGGCCACCAGGTTGGAGAGGATGATCTGCACCTTTTCCGCATCGGTGTCGAACAGCAGGGAGTCTGATTCCGGGGGCGGCTCCAGTTCGATCGCCACGGACTTGCGGGCCGCGTGGTGCCGGAACGCTTCCGCCGCATCCCGTGCCACCGCGGCAACGTTCACCCGGCTCAGGTGGGGGTCGATCTCCCCCGCCTCCAGCTCGGCGGCCATGAAGATGTTGCGGAGCTGGAAATCCAGGTTGGTGGCCTCCGAGCAGATCATGGACGCCAGTGGGGCAACTTCGCCCCCTTCCGGGCCAAGGGCTTCTATCTGCCCCGCCAGCCCGACGATGGCATTGAGCGGATTGTTGATCTCGTTGCGGATGTTGGAGAGGAAATTGCTCTTCAACGCCTCGGATTGTTCCAGCCGCCGGTTCATCTCCACCAGTTTGCGATTTACCACGTTCAGGTCCGAAAAGGTCTTGCGGCTCCGGGCAAAACGGTTGCTCAACTCCTGGATAAGCTCGTCGTCCGTCAGATTCATGGTAGACTCCCCCTCACTGATATCCCAGCCCCGACCCGGCCTCCGCCTCGCCTCCGGTGGCCTCGGCGATGGGCGCCCGGTTCGTTACCCCGAAGACCTCGATGCCCGCCTTTGTCTCCAGGGGACAGACGTTCTCGCAGATGCCGCATCCGTTGCAGATCTCCTCCACGACATACGGCTCCTTGACTTTTCTGCGAACGCCGTCCAGCCCCGGAACCTCCACCTCCCGCGTGCGGATGGCCTTGGACGGGATGGGGCAGTGTTCCTCGCAGACCATGCAATCGATACGTTTGGCGAACGGCAGGCAGTGGTTCTTGTCGAGCACCGCCTTGCCGATCACCTCACGCTGCTTGGTACTCGCCGGCAGTTTGGGGATGGCCCCGGTGGGGCAGACCTGACCGCACAGGGTGCAGTTGTATTCGCAGTATCCCAGGCGCGGGACGACTACCGGCGTATAGATGCCCTCCATGCCGGCCTGCCAGGCGGCCGGGTAGAGGGCGTTCTTCAGGCAGACCTTCATGCATTCGCCGCACCGGACGCATTTGTTCAGAAACTCCTCCTCGTTGCGCACGCCGGGAGGGCGCAACAGGCGCAGGCCCTTTTCGGGCGGGCGGAAGCGCGCCGGGATGGCCAGCAACAAGCCGGTCGCCATGCTCCCCAACAGGACCCGCCGTTCCGGGAGGAGCGGCCCGGCACCCGTGCGCCCAGGGGTGAGGCGGAACGAGATGCGCTGGTGGGGGCAGTGCAGTTGGCACTCCATGCAGAGGATGCACTCCTCCTTGGCCAGCAGGTCCCGGTCAAAGGCGGTCGGGCAGAGTTCGCGGCATGTGCCGCAATCGCCGCACAGGCCGGCTGGGATGCGCTTGAAGAGGGAAAAACGCCCCAGCCACCCCAGCAGGGTGCCCAGGGGACAGAGGTTCCGGCACCAGTTGCGCTCCTCAAACTGCTCCAGGGCGATGATCGCCAGGAGAGCCAGGGCCGAAAAAGCGGCCAGGGGATAAAGGGTCTCGCGGAACGGGAGCAGATAGGTGTGCAGCAGTTCGTAGGCCGGAGCGACGGCGTCGCGCCGTTCGCCCAGCAGGCGGTAGAGTCCGACCCACCCCTCCCGTGCCCCAAGCCCCAGAAGGGGATAGAGAAAGAAGGTCACCCCCCGGAGCAGAATGGCCAGGGGGTCCAGCAGACCGGCCAGATTCAGGTTGAACAGGGCCGCGGCCAGGATCGGCAGCAAAAGCCAATATTTCAGATTCCCCTTGAGGGCGGCGATCGGCCGGCGTGTGCGTTTTTTGGGCGTCACCAGATCGAGGACGGTCCCGAGCGGGCAGATCCAGCCGCAGAAAAAACGCCCCAGAAGGAGCGTTGCCACCACCATCAGCAGGGCCGGCAGCAGGAGCCAGGACCAGGTTTTGGCGGCCAAAAGGTAGCTGAAAAGCACCAGGGGGTCGGCCCGGAAAAAGGCGTTCACCGCGGCGTTGATCTCGTCGTGGCCGCGGTACTCGGTCTGGACGAACAACATAAGGAACAGGGCCAGGAAGGCTAGCTGGCTGATACGGGCGGAGGTCGGTTTCATGTCGTCACCTTGTCGGGGATGAAAAATCTGTGCGGGGAACCGTCTGCGGCGTTGCAGGGGGCGCGCATCGTGTTCGATACATTTCTGCCGGGTGCCCGGTCGTTCCCGGGCGCTTTTCAGAGCCCGGTCATGACCGCCACGTGACGGTAAGCGGATTGCGTTTCGGCGGGCGCTGGTAGCGCAACAGCGGATAGCCGAGCATCATGGCATAGACCGGCAGATGGTCCGCCGGCAGGTCCAACGCCCGTTGCAGCGGTTCCCACCGGGCTGCCGCCATTTGGAAAAAACCGGCCCAGCAGGTGCCGAGGCCGAAGGAGGGGGCGGCGATCTCGAGGTGTGCGAGGGCGATGATGGCGTCGGTCCCGGCCACGAGGGACTCCCGGTGGCCGTATGCCACGACGAGATGGGGTGCCTTGCGACAGACCGGGTCGTTCCCCTTGTCCCACGAGCGGATGATCCCCTCGAAGTTGAAGTAGGCGTTGACCGGCGCGTCGGAAACCATGACGGTCCGCATCCAGTCAACCGCCAGGCCGGTCAAGCGCCGCACCTCGCCGGTGTTGTGGATGACCAGCCAGCGTATGGACTGGCTGTTGCCGCTGGTGGGGGCATAACGCACAATATCCAGGAGCCGTTCTATGGTGCCGCGATCCACCGGGGCGTCCTGGTAATTGCGCACCGATCTTCTCATGCGCAGATAGGCTGCCAAGCGTTCCGGAGTAATCTCGGCCTCGCCGGTTTCGTACGCGGCCGAATCGAGGCGCGCGTCCTCGATCTCCAGCGCGGCGCTCGGGCAGACCGCCACGCAGTGTCCGCAGATGATGCAGCGGGTCGCCCCGTCCGCCACGTAACGCGGCTGCTCTCCCGGGGGAAGCCTGATGATGCCCAGAGGGCAGGCGGTGGCGCACAGGCCGCAGCGGGTGCATTTCTGGCTGTCGACGGCGAGTCTTGACATGATCTGTTCCCTGTGTGGTTTCCCGGGAAGGGCGACGGCCCGGCCCGTCGGGCGTCAGGCCCGCACGACCTTGATCCGCCCCAGGTCCATCTCGCCCAGGCCCCGCTTGTGGGCGGTGGCAATAACCGGGATGTCGGCCGGTTTGAGGCCGAACAGGGTGGTGGCGAAGGCGTCTGCGGCCACGATGTCGGTGGATGCGATCACCTTGTTGAGCACCTTGACGTCGGCCAGGTTCCCCCCCTGCGGCCCATGGGCGGTCAGGATGCGGGTGGCGTCGATGACCGTCAGGTGGCTTTTTACGCGGGCGTTGACATCCGCCAGCGCCACGTCGAGGTTGCGATGGATGTAACCCCGGTTGCCTCCCATGATGCCCATGATGTTCTTGAGGCCCATGGTGACTTTGGAAAGGCCGTGGTGCTTGGCGATCGGCACGTTGATGAAGACATTGGCCGAAAGCACTTCGTCGTACAGCTCCCACTCCTTGAGAAACCGGCCGTTCAGGGGCACCTTTTTGAAACGCTCCTGCTCGATCTGCTTGCACTCCACGTTCCGCATCCCCCTGAGCGCCCCTTCTATACCACTGTTGACGTAGCAGCGCCGCGAATCGTTACAGGTATAATCGAATACCTTGACCTTTTTCGCTCCGGCGGCCAGGCACTCCTCCACCAGGGCCCGCACCACCTGGGGGTGGGTATTGGCGGCGAACTCGGTCGAGCGGTCCCACCCCATGTTGGGCTTGACCACCACCACATCGCCGGCCTTGACGAAGCGCCGCATGCCGCCGACGGCGTTGACCGCCTTGCGGGTTATGGCCCTGTAATCCTTGCCTTCGGCCACCGCCACCACCGACTGCTCCTTTGCCGCCAGGGCTTCCTTGACCAGGCTGGGGGTAAAGAGGGAGGCTGCGGCGGCTGTCTTGAGAAACGCGCGTCTATCCATGGGGAAACTCCTGTTGAATGTATGGTTCATGGTGCGTGGAGAAACATTGTACGCCAGCGCGCACAATTTTCAAGTACGCAAAAGTGGCGATAGTGGGAAAACGCTATGGGGCCTGGAGTGACGCGCCGTCAGCCACGGTGCGGGGAGGGAACGGAATATGGAGGCGCTCTTCCGCCAGGGCCGCTCCACCCAGGAGGCCGGCGTCGTCCCCCAACTCGGTCTTGAGGATGGCAAGCCCGTCGTAAATGTGGGGGAAGCAGCGCTGGGACAGTTCCGCCCGGAGGCCGGGCAGTAGCAGGTCGAAGCTGGCGGCCACGCCGCCACCCACGATGACCGCCTGCAGGTTCAAGGTGTTGGAGAGGCTACCCAGGGCGATGCCGAGCCATCTTCCCGACCGTTCGAAGGCGGTCCGGGCTCCAGCCACTCCCCGGCGCGCCAGGGCTGCCACGGCCTCCGCGCTCGGCTCCGCGGGCGCAGGGGGGAACAGGCCCGCCGGGATCAGCTCGCGGGCTGCACGCACCACGGCGCCCCCCGAGCAGTACTGTTCCAGGCATCCCCGGTTGCCGCAGGGGCAGGGGAGGCCCTGCGGGTCCACGGTGACATGACCGAACTCGGCAGCAAAACCGTTTGCGCCGGTCCAGAGCCTGTTGTCCAGGATCAGCCCGCTCCCCAGGCCGGTCCCGATGGTGACCATCAGGAACGACGCCAGCCCCTTGCCGGCGCCAAAACGCTGTTCGCCCAGGGCGATGACGTTGGCGTCATTGCCGCAGGCGGCCGGAAGGCCGGTGCGCTCTTCCAGAAAGGAGCCCAGATTCAAGCCCTCCAGGGGGCGCATGTTGACCGACGAATGGATCAGGCCATCCCGCCCGATCAGCCCGGGCACCCCGGCACCGATGGCGTGCACCCGTATGCCGCGTCGGGCCGCCTCTTCGCGCAACTCGTCGATGCAGGCCAGGAGGCGGGAGCAGAAACGGTCCCGTCCCGTTTCGATCCCGCTGGGGCTGCGCCGTTGTTCAACGATTGCGCCCGATGCCGCGACCAGGGCGCTGCGCAGGTTGGTTCCACCGATATCGATGCCGATGACGGCCGTTTTCATCCCTTCGCTACTCCAGCCCCGATCGCTTCCGCCAGGCGGTCGTAGGTTTCCAGGAGCCCTTCGGGAATGACGCGCACATCCCCCACGACCGACATGAAGTTGGTGTCGCCATTCCAGCGCGGCACGATATGGACGTGCATATGGTCCTCGATGCCGGCCCCGCCCGCCTTGCCCAGGTTGATGCCCATATTGAAGCCCTGGGGATTGGCAACGGCCTTCAACAGGTTGTGGGCCCGGCGTATGCACTGCATGAGGTCCAGCATCTCCGCATCGGAGAGGTCGTTCATGTCGGACACGTGCCGGGCAGGGGCAGCCATCAGGTGGCCGCCGGAATAGGGGTAGCGATTCATCATGATCAGGGAATGTTCGCTTCGGGCCAGCACCAGCCGTTCCCGATCGGCGTTTTCCTCCCAGGCCTTGCAGAAGATACATCCTTCCTGGGGGGCGGCGTTATTGATATACGTCATCCTCCAGGGAGCCCAGATCCGTTCCATGGCGGTTCCTCCTTTGTGTGCAGTTTCCGGATTGTAGCAGCACAAACGCGCGAGGCAAATCATTAGTTATAAATATAATATTTTTTTATCCGCGTATATTAACTTCTTGACAAATACGGTGTTTTAGGGATATGGTTTTTTTAATTTAAGTAAAAGATATTACTGATATAGCGGGCATTAAACCCCTGTTTTTTTATTGTAACTAAATTCGGAGGGCGGAATGGCGAAAATTACCGGTGCGCTGGAATATCATTCGAGCGGCAGAAAAGGCAAGATTGAGGTTATATCTTCGAAACCATGTTTGACGTCGCGGGACCTGTCGTTGGCATACTCGCCCGGTGTTGCCGAGCCCTGCCTCGAGATCGAAAAAAATCCCGAAGACGCCTACCAGTACACGGCCAAGGGGAACCTGGTGGCCGTTGTCTCCAACGGTACGGCGGTGTTGGGGCTGGGCAATATCGGCGCCCTGGCGGGCAAGCCGGTCATGGAGGGGAAGGGAGTTCTCTTTAAGCGTTTTGCCGATATCGACGTGTTCGACATCGAGTTGAACAGCGAGAACCCGGACGAGATCATCCGCGCCTGCCAACTCCTGGAGCCGACCTTCGGCGGCATCAACCTGGAGGATATCAAGGCCCCCGAGTGTTTCTACATCGAGGAAGAATTGAAGAAGACCATGAATATCCCGGTCTTCCACGACGACCAGCACGGCACCGCCATCATCTCCTCCGCGGCCCTGATCAACGCCCTGGAATTGATCGGCAAGAAGATCGAAGAGATCAGGATCGTGGTGAACGGCGCGGGCGCATCGGCCATCGCCTGCGCCAATCTGGCCATCTCCCTGGGGGTGAAGCGGGAAAACCTGATCATGTGCGACACCAAGGGGGTGATCTACCGGGGGCGCACCGAAGGGATGAACAAGTACAAAGAGCGCTTTGCCGCCGATACGCCGCTGCGTACCCTGGAGGAGGCGGCAAACGGGGCCGATGTGCTCTTCGGGCTTTCCTCCAAGGGGGCGTTTACCCCGGAGATGGTGCGCAAGATGGCCGCCAATCCGATCATCTTCGCCATGGCCAATCCCGACCCCGAGATCACCCCGGAAGATGCCCGTGCGGTGCGGGGCGATGTCCTGATCGCCACCGGGCGTTCCGACTACCCCAACCAGGTCAATAACGTGCTCGGTTTCCCCTTTATCTTCCGCGGCGCCCTGGATGTGCGCGCCACGACCATCAACGAGGAGATGAAAAAGGCCGCCGTCTTCGCCCTGGCGGAACTGGCCCGGGAGGAGTGCCCCGATTCGGTCTGCCGGGCCTACGGCAACGTCAAATTCTCCTTCGGCCGCGACTACATCATCCCCAAGCCGTTCGATCCCCGGGCCCTGCTGCGGGTGGCGCCGGCAATCGCCCGGGCCGCCATGGATTCGGGCGTTGCCCGGCAGCCGATTGCCGACATGGACAAATATGTGGAACAGTTGGAGTCGCTGCAGGGCAAGGCCAAGGAAACCATGCGCCTGATCATCAACAAGGCCAAGAGCGACCCCAAACGGATCGTCTTCCCGGAGGGAGATAACGAGAAGATCCTCCGCGCCACCCAGATCCTGATCGAGGAGGGGATAGCGAAGCCGATCCTCATCGGCAACCGGGACAAGATCAACGCCAAGATGGAGGAATTGGGCCTGGATTTGAACGGCAGCGCGCAGATCATCGACCCGTCCAACTGCGACCAGGCGGATGAATACGCCCAGGAGCTGTTCAGTCTGCGGCAGCGGAAGGGGTTGACCCTCACCGAGGCCCGGCGGATACTGACCCGTAAGTCGCGCACCCACTTCGGCTGCATGATGGTGCGCCAGGGGGATGCGGATACTCTGCTCTCGGGCATCGATACCCATTATCCCGAAACCATCCGGCCGGCCCTGGAGGTGATCGGCAAGCAGCCCGGCCTTTCCAGTGTGCACGGTCTCTATATGATGGTGTTCAAGAAGCGGATCTTCCTTTTGGCCGATACCACGGTCTGTATCGAGCCGACCGCCGAGGAGCTCGCCGAAACCGCCATCCTTGCCGCGGAAAAGGCCCAGATGCTCGATATTGATCCGACGATCGCCATGCTTTCTTTCTCCAACTTCGGATCGGTCCAGCATCCCCAGGCTCTCAAGGTCAAAAAGGCGACGGAGATCGTCAAGGAAAAGGCGCCGGGGCTTGTCATCGATGGCGAGATGCAGTCTGACACCGCCGTGGTTACGGAGATCCTGCAAAAAAGCTTCCCCTTCGCCAACCTGAAGGAGGCGGCCAATATCCTCATCTTCCCGGACCTGAACTCGGGGAATATCTGCTACAAGCTTCTGCACCATCTGGGGGGAGCCGAGGCCATCGGGCCGATCCTGATGGGCATGAAGAAACCGGTTCATGTCCTGCAGCGGGGTGATGACGTGGACGATATCGTGAACATGGCGGCCATTGCCGTGGTGGACGCCCAGATATCCTGAGGCAATTGCGGAATTACCTGCACATGGCGGGGTGTCAAAGAGCTGCGGCATGTCTTTGCGGCGGCGCACGGTCGGGGTAGCTGAGGCATAACTACGTGGTATGTCTTGGCTACCTTGTTTCATCCTCCCATCATGACGTTTATGCAAGGCCCCGACAGGGCTTGGACACAAAAACCACCGGCCATCAGCCGGTGGTTTTTGTGTTTGAATTTAAGGTGCGATGTGATATTTTAACGCAGTTATGGCGATTTATACCTGTAAGCTCGGTGCATCCGACGGCAATGTAGTGTTTCGCGATCTCGAGGCGGACGAGCCGTCTGTATTGCGCAAGAGCCTGGAAGATCAGGGCTTTTTTGTTTTCGAGGTCAAGAAAAAGCCGTTGCAGTTTCTCTTTGAAAAGGGGCTGAAGCGCCGTCGCATCGATAATCGATCGCTTCTGACCCTGAACCAGGAGATGCTCGTCCTGATCAAGGCCGGAATGCCGATCATGCAGGTGCTCGATGCGATTCTGGAACGGCACGAGGCGGGCAAGCTCAACGAGATTCTGCTCCAGGTGCGTGAAGACGTAAAGGGGGGGGCAGCGCTTTCGGCCGCCCTGGACAAACACGGCCAGGCGTTCCCACAGCTGTACATTGCCTCCATCCGCGCCGGAGAGAGGACCGGAGACCTGCTCCGCACGATCCGGCGGTATATCCAATATCTCAAACGGGTTGACGATATTCGCAAGAAGGTCATCGCGGCGCTGTTTTACCCATCCATACTCATTGTTTTCGCATTCATAGCCATCACCTTGCTCCTGCTGTACGTGGTGCCTACCTTCAGCCAGGTCTACGCCGACTCCGGTTCCCAGTTGCCGGCGCCAACCAGGATGCTGATCGGCTTTACCGCGTTTCTCCGGCATTTTGCCCCGGTGGGGGTGCTGTTGGTGATCGGTTCTGTTTACGCGTACCGCACCTGGGTCGCTACGGAGTCCGGGCGCTACACGGTCGATCGCTTCAAACTGACGATCCCGTTGGCGGGCGACGTGTTCACCAAATATTCGGTGGCCGGTTTCACCCGCACCCTGGCGACGGTGCTCGGCAGCGGCATACCGATCATCGAGTCGCTCCGCATGTGCATCGGGACCCTCAATAATCGTTACATGGAAAAGCGTCTCTTCGAAACGGTCAGGTTCATCGAGGAGGGGGGGCGGCTTTCCACCGCTTTGGAGCGGATCAATATCATGCCGCCCCTGGCACTGCGCATGCTGGGGGTGGGAGAGGCGACCGGCGCCTTGGAGGATATGCTGGTTGACATTTCCGACTATCTGGAGGAAGAGTTGGAGGAACGCATGCGTGTCCTCACAACCGCTATTGAACCCGCCATCATGCTTGTTGTCGGCGTGGTGATCGGCATCATCATCGTTGCCATGTACCTGCCGATATTCAAGATCGCAGGCACGGTAGGCTAGGAGCGGCAATGCAGTCGTACCGGCGGAAAAAAATCGGCACGATCCTTATCGAACGCGGTGCGCTCGCAGCGGATCAACTGCCGGTCGTGCTCGATAAATTGACTACCAGCAAGCTGCGTTTCGGAGAGATTTGCCTCCAGGAGGGGCTGATCAGCGACGACGACCTGGCCCATGCCCTGGCCGAGCAGTTCAATCTGGACTACGTCGATCTGGCCAGCTTCAAACCGGATGAGGAGTTGCTCAATTCGCTGCCGCCCGATGCCCTCTACCGTTTCCGCTTTGTGCCGTTGGAAATGACCGAGGACTTCATGGTGGTGGCCGTTGCCGACCCCACGGACGTGGTGAAGCTGGATGAGCTCGAACTCCTGTTCGATCGTCCCCTGCAACTCCGCGTTGCCGCTGAATCTGCCGTCGCAGTCCTTGCCAAGGCGGGAGAGGGGACGCGCCGGGTGCTTCGCGAGGTCTCGGAAGACTTCATGCTGCAGTTGGTCAAGGAGACCGACCGGGGCGAAGAGGTCCTGTCGGTGGAGAGCATCTCCGAAGACACAAGCCCGATCATCAAACTGGTCAACAGCACCATTCTTGACGCCCTTAACCGCCGGGCCAGCGATATTCACATCGAAACCGGCCACGACGGCGTTGAGATAAAGTACCGCATCGACGGCGTCCTCTACCGGGCCAATGACCCCATCGACCTGCATTTCCAGGGGCCGATCATTTCGCGCCTCAAGGTCATGAGCGAACTGGATATCTCCGAGCGGCGCATCCCCCAGGATGGACGCTTCAAGATCCGTTTCAGCGAGAAGTCCATCGATTTCCGCGTTTCCATCATGCCGAGCGCCCTGGGGGAGGATGCGGTTATCCGTATCCTGGACAAGGAGAGCATCGCCAGCGACATGAAAGGACTGTCCCTGGAAAATCTCGGGGTATGCGAACGGGAGATCAAACGGCTGCGCAGAAAGATCCGCGAACCGTACGGCATGGTGCTGGTGACCGGTCCCACCGGTTCGGGCAAGACCACCACCCTGTATGCGGCCCTGACCGAGATCCATACGGGCGAGGACAAGATCATCACTATCGAGGACCCGGTGGAGTACATGCTGCGCGGCGTGCTCCAGATTCCGGTCAACGAGAAGAAGGGGCTCACCTTTGCCAAGGGGCTGCGCTCCATCCTGCGTCACGACCCGGACAAGATCATGGTCGGCGAGATCCGGGATTCGGAAACCGCCCAGATCGCCGTGCAATCCGCGTTGACCGGCCACCTGGTTTTCACCACGGTGCACGCCAACAACGCCTTTGACGTAATCGGCCGTTTCATCCACATGGGGATAGATCCCTACAACTTCGTCTCCTGTCTCAACTGTGTCATGGCGCAGCGCCTGGTGCGGCGGGTCTGCATGAAATGCCGCCGACCGGTGCGGTACACCGACGACGAGTTGCGGGAGGCACGGGTCGACCCGGAGTGCACGCGCAATGCCGTCCTGTACGAGGCGGTGGGGTGCGAGGAGTGCAACGGGACCGGGTACCGGGGACGCACTGCCATTGTGGAACTTCTTGAATTCAATGATGAGATCAGGGACCTGATCATCGCCCGGGTGCCGGCAACCCAACTCAAGCAGGCCGCCCACGCAGCAGGGGTGGTTTTTCTGCGGGAGGCCGCCGTTGAAAAGCTGCTTGCCGGAGAAACGACGCTCAAGGAAGTCAACCGCGTTACTTTTGTGGAATGATGGGGATGGATTGACCACTATGCTGCTTGCCAAAACCTCACTCGGAGCCGAAATAAGCCCAACCGGCGTGGCCTTTGCCCTTTTGGGGGGCACCGCTTCTGCACCGCGCCTGGAGAGGGCCGCCTTTGCGCCTTTGGCGGCTGGCACCGTGCGCAGTTCGTTGCGTGAAGCGAATATTCTCGATCCGCAGGCCTTTGTCGATCGTTTCCAAAGCGCCCACAACCTGCTGCTGCACCGTTCCAAACGCCTTTCCCTCACCCTGCCGGACTCGGTCGGCCGTATCATGCTGCTGGATATGGAAGGGCGCTTCAAAAACCGGGCCGAAGGCCTGGATATGATCCGCTGGAAGCTGAAGAAAAACCTCCCGTTCGACGCCGCCGATGCTCATCTGGATTACCAGGTGCTGAAGATCCGCGAGAACGGCGATATGGCCCTGCTGGTGGCCCTGGTTTCCCGTACGGTCATCGGGCAATACGAGGACGTGCTGGCAACGGCGGGGTTCACGCCGGCACGGATCGATTTCAACAGCTTCAACCTCTATCGGGCCTTTGATCGACGTCTGGGCCTGTTGGACGACTGTATCCTGATCTTTTTCTACAACCACGCCCTCGGCATCATGGCCTATCACAACGACATACCCGAGTTTATCCGGGTGAAAGAGCTTGCCGGCACGCCGGCCGTGGATAACCGCGTGTTCATGGAGATCAATAACTCGCTCTTGGTCTATCGCGAACGTTTTCCCGAACTGAATACGGCCAATGTGTTCTGTTGCGCCCCTCCCGATGCGGCTCACGCCTTCTGCGAGATGGTCGCCGAAGCAGCGGGGGCGGAAGCCGCGCTGCTGGAGACCAAAACCGCCGTAACGCCCGGCGATGAGGCGCCGGGGGACCAGGAATCGCTCTTTCTCTTTTCAGCCGCCATCGGCGCCGCCCTGAGGAGTCTGTGATGCGCTTTACCATCAACCTGGCCACCAGAACCTATGTGGATCAGCGGCTGATAAGCCAGGTCTGTTACGCCGCCCTGGCCCTGTTTGCCATCGTGTTGGCGTGGAATGTGGTGGTTGCATTCAGCAATTACGGGGAGTTGCAGCGTCTGAAAGCGGACATTGCCACCTACGAGGGGCGCCTGAACAGCCGGCCCAAGGACATCCCGGAACGGGATTATACCCGGCTGCTGGCGGATATCACCTTTTTCAACGGCGTGTTGGAACGCAAAGCCTTTAGCTGGCTGGGGCTCCTGGACCAGGTGGAGGATGCCACGCCCGAAGGCGTCGCATTGACGTCCCTGACCCTTGACACGAAAACCGGTGAAATGAAGATCGAAGCCCTGGCGCACTCTTTTGCCAACGTTCGTGCCTCTATGGAGAAATTCGAAGGATCGAGGGCCTTTACCAGAACGCTGCTCTTGTCCCATCACGATGTTTCAATGGGCGAAAAGACCCGCGGCGTTCAATTTTCCCTTTCATGCAGGATGGCGCCGAAATGAACCAGATGATCCTGGAAATAGTCGGCCAGAGGCGGCGTATCCTTGTGGCGCTCCTGGTGCTTTTGCTGCTCAATATCGCCGTGCTTGCGGTTTTAAAGGGGTATCTGGCATCCGGCATCAGCGATGCCCAGACCAAGTGGGACGACCTGCGGCGTCGCGTAGCGGTTGCCGGGCAGAACGACGCTTCGGTGATTTATCGGCGGGGCAAGGCCGACCTTGTGCAGTTGCAGACCCGCATTCCCCGCAAAAACGAGTTTCCCCGGTTATTGGGAGGAATCTTCGACACAGCGGCTTCCGACAGTGTGAAGGTCGTATCGGTCACCTACAAACCCGCATTGGTAAAGGACAATACGGCGCTCCTGTCCTATGATATCTCCCTGTCCGTTGGCGGCCGTTACGCCGCAGTTAAGAATTTTCTGGCTGACATGCAGAAGCAGAGCGAATTGGTCGTCATCAACAACATGGCCATGGCAAACAGTGACCCGTATGAGGAAAACGTCGTTATGAGCCTTCATCTGACGGTGTATCTCCGGGAGGCTCCATGAACCGACAGCGATTGATTCTGTTCATCCTGCTGGTTGCGCTGGCTGTTGCCGTGATCTGGAGTTTCTGGGCCACGCCCCGCCCCAAAGTGGCACCTCCCGTGAAAAACGCTCCCGGCCAGCGCGGCGCCTCCGCCAGGGACGCATCGGGCCGCACCGCGCCGGCACCGGCCCCGCCGAGCGACAGCCGCATCGTGAGGCTGGATCTGCTGGGCCGCGGGCAGGAGGTGTTCAAGGGGTATCGCCGCGATATCTTCAGGCCGATATTTGTCGATGAGCTCAAGAACATGCAAAACAAGGCTGCGGCGCTTAAGCTGGTCAAGCCGCCTCCCTTGCCGCCCCTGCCGCCTCCCCCCCCGCCGCCAAGGATCGTTCCGACCCTGACGCCCGCGGAGGAGCAGGCCCAACAGAACCGGCTCGAATTGGCCCGATTCATTTTCAAGGGGTTTCTCAGCAAGGACCAGCAAAAGACCATTTTTTTATCCAAGGACGGCGCCATATTGCTGGTGAAAAAAGGCGATGTCTTCGAGAAACGGTACCGGGCCGCGTCGATTACCAGCAAGACTTTGACGATTCAGGTTACGGATACCGGTGAAGAGATCATCATACCGCTTATGGAGAACCTTTCACTCAAAGCAGTGCCTTGACGTTTGAACACAGTCCCAGAGGAGACGCTACGGATGCGCTATCTGATTCATCTGAACATACTCTGCCTGCTTGGTGCGGTTGTCTCGCTGTCCGGTTGCACGGGAGGACGCCAGGCTTTCAGTACGGGCGAAAGATTCGAGACCGAGGGCAGATACGAAGAGGCCATGTACAGCTATGCCGAGGCCTTTCGCAAAGAGCCCGAGGTCGGCGAATACCGGGTGCGTTTTCTCAGCGCTCGTCAAAAGGCCGCCGAAAAGCATTACAAAAATGGTCTTGAGCAAAGCGCCAGGGGGGACTATGCCGCTGCACTGGAAGCGTTCCAGAGCGCCTACGGACTTGATCCCGGCCAGGCCGTGTACAAACAGCAGGCTGAAGCGGCCGGCCGCATGAAGGAGGCCCAAGCTGCCTTCCTGGAAGGGGTGGACTTTGAAAAGTCCAACAAGTTCAAGGAGGCCAGCCGCGCTTTTACCCAAGCTGTGTCGTTGCGCCCCGACAACAAGGAGTATCAGGCCGCTCTGCGGCGTGTTGCCGGCATGCGCAAGAACAAGCTCGAAGGCTTTGAGCTGAGCCTCAAATCAGCCAAGCCGATCACGCTCAAGTTCAAGGATGCCAAGATCAAGGATGTCTTCAGCATCCTCACCCGGCTTTCCGGCATCAATTTTGTGTTCGACGATGGGGTGAAGGATCAGAACATCACTATCTACATTGAAAATGGGACCTTTCAGCAGGCCCTGGACCTTCTGACCAACATGTTCAAGCTGGGCCGCAAGGTGCTGAACGAAAGTACGGTGATCATCTATCCCAAACAGCCGGACAAGGTTAAACAGTACGAGGAGATGGAGGTGCGTACCTTCCACCTCAACTACCTGGAAGCCAAGAAGGCGATCAACCTGATCCGGGGCATGATACAGGTGCGCAAGATTCAGGTCAATGAGGACGCCAATTCGATCATTGTCCGGGATACCAAGGATGTTGTCGATGTGGTGGACAAAATCCTGGACGCCCACGATGTCCCCGAGCCTGAAGTCGTGCTCGATGTGGAGGTGGTGGAGCTCAACGATTCGAACACGGAAAACGTGGGGCTCCTGCTGAACTCCTACAACGTACAGTTGGGGGGCTTTGCGCCGGACGGCACGGCGCTCTCTTCGAGTCTTGCAACGACAACGTCGGCATCGACATCAACCACATCGTCGACCTCGTCTTCGTCAACCATCAGCAGCCTGATCCGCGCTTTTTCCATCAAGGGGTATGGCGGCTACGTGACGGTGCCCAATGCCACCTACAATTTCGGCAAGACACTGACCAAGGGCGAAGTGCTGTCCAACCCCAAGGTCAGGGTCAAAAACAAGGAAAAATCCAAGTTCACGGTCGGTACGAGGGTGCCGATCACCACTACGACCACCACCAATTCCACGACCAGCGTCAACGTCCAGTACGTGGATGTGGGGGTCAAGGTGAATGCCGAGCCGACCATCCAGCTCAATAATGAAGTTACCATAAAGCTGTCCCTCGAAGTAAGCTCGATCCTTTCCACCGAAACCGTGGGTAGTACGGACAGCGCCACCAAGGTCGTCACCATCGGCACCCGTAACCTTGAAACCGTGCTCAGCCTGAAGGACGGCGAAACCAGCGTCATCGGCGGTTTGATCTCGCGCACGAACAGCGACAGCAAGAGCAAGGTCTTCCTGTTGGGGGACCTGCCGCTCATCGGGCCGCTCCTCTCCAACTCCAACGGCAGCAAAGCCAAGACGGAACTGGTGCTGGCGATCACGCCGCGGCTGATACGCGGGGTGACCGTTCCCCAGGTCGACCTTTCCGCATTCATGTCCGGCAAGGAAGACGATCCATCCTTGGTCAGGCCGTTGGGAGCCTTCGAAGAGGAACCGGTTTATGCAACGGAGGGGAATGCGTCTGCTGCCCAGGCCGAGGCGGCTACGGAACCGTCGCCAAAGGAAACAAAAGCCACTCAGGGCCCCCGGCGCCCCCGGCGTCCCGCCCCCTCGCCATCAGCATTCGTGCCGGCACCGGCACCCGCACCCGCACCCGCGGCACCGGCACCGGCACCGGCGGCACCGGCGGCGGTAGCTCCGGTCCCGGCAGCAGCGGCAACAACGTTAGAGAAAGAGCGTCTGGCAAAGCAGAAAGCCGATCAGGAACGGATGGCTGCGGAAAAAAACGAACCGGAACAGGCTGCCGCCAAGCCCGCGCCTGGCGGCGGCGCGTTGCCTGGCGCGGCACCGGCACCGGCACCGGCGGCACCTTTGCCCCAATCAACATGGGTTTCGGATAAGGGGATGCTTGAGTTTGTCACCCCGTCCAGTATTGCCGTTGGCCAGCAGTTTACGGTGGCAGTCAGGGCGAGCTTTGTAAAAGATCTGATTAAAGCCCCCTTCGTGCTGGCGTACGATCCGGCAAAACTTGAGTATGTATCGATACTGGAGGGGCCGTTGCTCGGTAGCGATAACAAACCGACCTTCTTTTCCGGAGAAGACAACCCGGGAAAAGGTACGGTGACGGTCAGCCTGTCCCGCAAGGTGGAAAACGTTGGGGTGTCGGGAACGGGAACGATTGCCAGCCTTACCTTCAAGGCAAAAAAAGCAGGGGCTGCAAGTTTTGTCTTCAGCGACGTCAATTTTGTAGCCGCAGGCGGCAAACCTTATGAGATGTTGCCCTTCAGCAGGGTCGTTAATGTCACACGGTAAGACAAAGGGCTGGTTGTCAGACCGCAGCGGAGTCAGCCTGGTTGAACTGATCGTGACGATGACCATTCTGGCGATACTGGCGTCGGTCATCATGCCGATGATGCAGATGACCGCCGTCAGGACCCGCGAGATTGAGTTGCACCGCAATCTGCGCATCATCCGCACCGCCATAGACGACTTTCAGAAGAGTTACAAAAAGGCCGAACTGGAAGGGAAAATTCCCAAATCCCTGGATAAGTCGGGGTGTCCGGAAACGTTGCAGCAATTGGTGGATGGGTACGATTTCGGCGGCCTGTACCCGACCAAGAAGAAGTTCCTGCGCAGGATACCGCCCGATCCGATGAATCCGCCCCAGCCGGGGAAAGAGCCCGAGTGGGGCATGCGATCCTATGCCGACAAGCCGGATTCCACCACGTGGGGCGGCGAAGATGTCTACGATGTGTACTCAAAGAGTGAGGGAACGGCCATTGATGGGACGAAATACAACGAGTGGTGAGTGCTGCACACTGCGGTTTCGTACCCGGCCGGCTCCTGGCGGCCTTCCGGGCAACAGCCGCGGCTTTACCCTGATCGAGTTGATGATCGTGGTCTCGATCATCGGCATCCTGGCGGCCATTGCCGTGCCCAACTACCAGTGGGGCATCATCAAGACCAAGGAGGCGGTGCTGCGCGAAAATCTGCACAATTTGCGCAGCGTCATCGACCAGTATTATGCCGATCAGGGGAAGTATCCCGACTCGCTCAGTGACCTGACGGATAAGAAACATCAATATATGCGCGAACTCCCCAAGGACCCTTTTACCAAAAAGGATGACTGGCAACCCGAGGCTCCTCCTCTTACCGATACGCCGTCGGTCCCAGGAGGTGCCACGCCGTTGTCGGGAGGCGGCACCGGAGTCGCCCAGGGCAATGTGTGGGATGTCCACAGCAACTCGGACCTGGTGGGGACCAATGGTATTCCGTATCGGGAGTATTGAGGGCTCCGGCACACTCCTTCGCCATGCCGTGCCGCGCGTATTGTTTCCCGATGAAATTTAAGTGTCCCCAAATTCTGTTTTTGTTGAGCTCTACTCCAGGTACTCGAAATGATCCAACTCCATAATGTTTTCCTGGCATACCAAAAGGATGCCACGGCCTTAAACGGCATCAACCTGCGGATCGAAAAGGGAGAGTTTGTCTTCCTGACCGGCCCCTCCGGGGCAGGGAAGACCACGCTGCTGCGTCTTTTGTACGGTGCCCTCACCCCCACCCGCGGGCAGGTGCTGATCGACGGCCAGAATGTCTCCCGCATGACCCCGTCCCAAATCCCTTTTCTCCGTCGCAGCGTCGGGGTGGTGTTTCAGGACTTCAAGCTGCTCCCCAATCGGACGGTCTTCGAAAACGTCTCCATCACCCTTGAGGTGCTGGGGTGGGGGAGGGCGGATATCGGCAAAAAGGTCATGCATGTGCTGAAACAGATGGGCATGGAGTCCAAAATCGCCATGACCCCCCAGCGCCTTTCCGGCGGGGAACAGCAACGGGTGGCCCTGGCGCGGGCCCTGGTGAACGACCCGAAGATTCTCGTTGCGGACGAACCGACCGGAAATCTCGACGACGCCAACAAGAACCAGATTCTTAACATCTTCAAGGAAGCCAATGTGCGGGGGACGACGGTCGTGGTCGCCACCCATGACCGTCGGCTTATCGATAATTGCCACAAACGGCTGGTAACCCTCAGCAAGGGAGAGATCGTTGAACAGGTGGAAAAAGAAAGTACCCCCGGCGAATCAGCCTAACATACGCCCCAACCTTGCCGGCGAAGGGTTCGGCGGCCGGCTCGGCTATTATTTCACCCGCGCCTTGACCAACATCCGGCAGAATGTCTTTGTCAATGTGGTGACGGTGGGGACGATCACCCTGGCGCTCCTGATCGTTTCGCTGTTTCTCCTGGTGTTTGTCAACCTGGAGAATGCCGCGGAAAACTGGAGCGAGCGGGTGCAGGTGACGGTTTATTTCGACCGCGAGTTGAGTACCCAGGAACAGACGGCGCTGCGCGGCAAAATCATGGCCCTGGGCGGTGTGTCCCGCATCGGCTACGTGTCCCGGGATGAGGCGTTCAAACGCTTTGTCGGCAGACTCCGGGGGCAGGAGACACTGCTTGAGGGGGTCAGGTCCGACATCCTGCCCACCTCCTTCGAGATCTCCCTCAAACGGGCGAACCGGGATACCCGCGGGGTCGAGACGTTTGTCGCCTCCCTGAAGGGCATTCCGGGCATCACCGAGGTGCAGTACGGCGAGGAGTGGGTCCGGCGTTTCAATACCTTCCTGAACTTCATGCGGATGCTCGGGGCGTTGCTGGGCGGTTTTCTGGTGGTCGCGGTGGTGTTTATCGTTTCCAACACCATCAAGCTGACCATTTATTCCCGCCGCGACGAGCTGGAAGTTATGGCCCTGGTTGGCGCCACGCGGTTCTTCATCAAGGCCCCCTTTCTCATCGAAGGGATCATCCAGGGGGCGGCGGGCGCGGCGCTCGCCGTCGGCCTGCTGTGGGGGTTGTACGAGGGGTTCCTCCACAATGCGGGAAATTTTCTGACCTTCAATCCGGCCGCCTCCGGGCTGGCCTTTCTCCCGATCGAGTATGTGGGGGCCCTTGCCGTGGCCGGCATTCTGCTCGGTTTTGTCGGCAGCCTCACGTCTCTCAAACGCTTTATTACTATCTAAATCAATGATGCGATTGTTGTGCATACTGCTGATGCTTGCAGCGGCTTCTCCTGGCTGGGGGGACAACCCCAAGGATGAACTGAAGGGCGTCAAGCGGGAGATCAAGGCGAAGAGGCAACTCATCACCAAGACCCGCAAGGTCGAAGCAGTCGTCTCCACGGAACTCCAGGAGATAGACCGTTCCCTGGAACGGAAGATGAACGACCTGGGAAGCCTCGACCGGGACCTGCGGAACGTGGAATCGAATCTTGACCGCACCGGGCGCACCATCGCCCTGGTTACGGAAGAGACCAACCAGAAGAAGCGGGAGATCGAACGCCGCCTCGTTTCGCTCTACAAGGCGGGCGAACTGGGCGCGCTGCGCATGTTCTTCTCCGCCGAGTCGTTTCCCCAGATGGCGGAGAATGTCCGTTACATGCGTTCCATTCTGGAGAATGACAAAAAAATATTTGCAGAGTATACTGTAAAAATTGAGGAATTGCGCCGGCTGAAAGCCTCCCTGGAACAGGACATGACCAGGAAGGAGCGCATCAAGAGCGGCATAGCCTCCAAAAAGCGCGAGATCGAACAGGAAAAGAACAAGAAGTTTGCGTACCTGATCAAGGTCCGCCAGGACCGCAAGGGGTACGAATCGTCGCTCAAGGAACTCCAGGCCAACGCATCCCGGTTGCAGGCCATGCTGAACCGCCTTGAGGCGCTGAGCCGGAAAAAACTCTCGTCCCGGCACGAAAAGCCGGGGAGCAAGCTCAAGCCGCTCCCGGAACTTCCGCCGGTGCCCGATCGGGGCTTCGCCTCCCAGAGGGGGCGCATGGGGCTGCCGGTTCGGGGTGAGATCATCGAAACGTACGGCAAACACAAACACCCGGAATTCAATTCCTATACCTTCAGCAAAGGGCTCTCCATCGCTGCCGGTGCCGGTACGGAGATCAAGGCGATCTACGATGGCAGTGTTATCTTTGCGGACTACTTCAAGGGGTACGGCAACATGATCATTGTCGATCATGGCGGCGGCTATTTCAGCCTCTACGCCCACGCCGCGAAGATAACGAAGAAGGTGGGCGCCGAGGTAGGCAAGAACGAGACGCTGGCCACGGTGGGGGATGTGGATTCCACCAAGGGGCCGATGCTGTACTTCGAAATAAGGCACCAGGGCAAGCCGGTGGACCCGGCAGGCTGGGTGCGGTAACTCTACTTTAGATATCCTAACGCTGTTCAATACAAACGGAGGCAGAAGATGTTCACAATCGGCAGGAAAAAGAAGAAGGTGGTGGTCGGCTTTGCACTCGTGGTCGCTGTCCTCGTTGTTTTCATCGGCATCAGCACGCAGCGGCACGCGGCGGCGGAGGGCAAGGGGAGCGATTACGAGTCGATCGAACTCTTTACGGATGTCATGGCGATCATCAAGAAGAGTTACGTGGACGAGGTCGATACCAAAAAGCTCATCTACGGCGCGATCAACGGCATGCTCTCGTCCCTCGACCCCCACAGTTCCTTTATGTCCCCCGAGACCTATAAGGAGATGAAGATCGATACCAAGGGGGCCTTCGGCGGGCTGGGAATCGAGATCTCAACCAAGGACGGCGTCCTGACCGTCATTTCGCCCATCGAAGATACGCCCGCTTTCAAGGCCGGGATCAAGGCCGGCGACCAGATTCTCAAGATCGACGACAAATTCACCAAGGACCTGAATATCAACGAAGCGGTCAAGCGGATGCGCGGCCCCAAGGGGACCAAGGTCGTTTTGACCATTATGCGCGAAGGTTTCGAAAAACCGCAGGACTTTACCCTGGTGCGTGACGTGATCCAGGTGAAGAGCGTCCGCTCCCGCTTGCTGGACGATGGCTACGGGTATGTGCGCATCGCCCAGTTCCAGGAAAAGACCGATGAAGACCTCACCAAAGCCCTCAAATCCCTCAAGGATGAAAACAAAGGCGACCTCAAGGGACTGGTCCTCGACCTGCGCAACGATCCCGGCGGGCTCCTGGATCAGGCGGTGCGGGTGGTGGACCACTTTATCGCCGAAGGGCAGATGGTTGTGTATACCGAGGGACGTGAAAAGGATTCCAAGATGCAATTCACGGCCAAAAAGGGCGGCAAGGAGCCGAACTACGCGATTGTCGTGCTGATCAACGGCGGCAGCGCAAGCGCTTCCGAGATCGTGGCCGGGGCACTGCAGGACCACAAACGGGCCATTATCATGGGGACCCAGAGTTTCGGCAAGGGCTCGGTCCAGACCATCATCCCGCTCTCGGACGATTCCGGCCTGCGCCTCACCACGGCCCGTTACTACACGCCCAAAGGGCGTTCCATCCAGGCCAAGGGCATAACCCCCGACATCACGGTCGAGCGTCTGGAGCTGCCCAAGGAAACCGCGGAGAAGAAGGAGTTCATGCATATCCGCGAGAAGGACCTGGAGCACCACTTCGAGAACGAGGACAAGACCGATCAGGGCGCCAGCAAAAAGGACGGCAAAAAGGAAAAAGCCGCCCAGCAGAAGATCGACGACGCCTTGAAGAACGACTATCAGGCCATGCGTGCCCTTGACCTCCTCAAAGGGTGGGACATCCTGAAAACCATGGGGCCGGGCAAGTAGGCCGCCTGCCCGGGTGCGCGCGGGAAACCGGCGCCCCCGGGCGGACTCACGTCCCGCAACACTACGGTGAACAAACCGAGAAACAACAGATATAAGCAGAAACAGGGCGGCAGCCGTATCGCCGCCCTGACTGTTGTGGCCGTCATCATACTCGCCGTTGGCCTCTATCTGCTGAACGCACCCCGGGGCAACGCCCCTCCCCCCGTTCCTCCCCCCCATGCCGCAAGCCCGCCGCCCGTTCCGGAACAGAATGCCCGGCGGCCCGTGGAACCGGTTCCGCCGGCGCCCGCGGCAGTGAAACCGGCCCATAAGGAGTATCCGAAGGAAAACGCCGCCACCACCGACGAAGAAAAAACAAAGCCGGCTACGGGGCGGAAGGATGGCGCCCATGGGCACCTGGCCGTCATCATCGACGATATGGGGAGCAATCTGCAGGAAGCCCGCGCCCTGGCGGGCATCGGCCTTCCCGTGACCTTCTCCATCATCCCCGGTCTGCGCCGCGACCGCGAGGTGGCGGACTTCGCCGCCCAAAGCGGCATCGAGACCATGATCCATATCCCCATGCAGTCCAAGGGGTGGCCCCAACGCAGGCTGGAGGCCAACGGGCTCCTGATCGCCATGGACGACGCCGCCATCCGCGAGCATATGGGCGACTATGCGCTCCGCATCCCCCGGGCCTTGGGGGTAAACAACCACATGGGCTCCGAGTTCACCGAACACGAGGACAAGATGCGCACGGTGCTGGAGGTGTTGAAGGGGAGGGGGCTGTTCTTCGTGGACAGCGTGACGACCCCCCAGACGGTCGGACTGCGGCTGGCGCGCGAGATGGGGGTGAGGGCGGGCAAACGGAACGTGTTTCTCGATAACGAGCAGGACGGCGCCTATATCCGCGGGCAACTGGCCCAGGCGGTGCGGCTGGCAAAGAGAAACGGCGCCGCCATCGCCATCTGCCACCCGCACCCGGCAACCATCGCCACCCTGGCCGAGGCGCTGCCCGCCTTGGTCGGGCAGGGGATCACCCTGGTGCCGGTGTCGCGTCTGGTGCGGTAACAACGTCGCACGGCGTCATGCCGGCAGTCAAAGGGACAAAAAAAGGGGGACAGCTTGTGTTGTAAGCCGTCCCCCTTTTGCATGCGTCATGGAGCGGGAATGGGCGCCTGTCTCAGAGGTTCTTCAGCAGGTGCCCCATCTTTGCCTGTTTGGTCTTGAGGTACTTGCGGTTGCTCTCGTTGGGGACGGCCTCTATGGCGACCCGCTCGACGATATCGATCCCGTAGCCCTGCAAACCGATGAGCTTTTTGGGGTTGTTGGTCAGAAGGCGGATCTTGGTGATGCCCAGGGTGAGCAGAATCTGGGCTCCGATGCCGTAATCGCGCAGATCGGCCTTGAAACCCAACTCCAGATTGGCTTCCACCGTGTCGCGGCCCCGATCCTGGAGTTCGTAGGCGCGGAGCTTGTTGATCAGGCCGATGCCCCGCCCTTCCTGGCGCATGTAGAGGATGACCCCCTTACCTTCCCGATCGATCATCTCCATGGCGCGGTGCAACTGCTCCCCGCAGTCGCAGCGTTTGCTCCCGAGGACATCGCCGGTCAGGCACTCGGAATGCACCCTGACCAGTATGGATTCCCCTTTGGCGAATTCCCCCTTGACCAGGGCGATGTGATCCAGGTGGTCCACATCATTTTCAAAGGCGATGGCCTTCCACTCTCCGCCGTACACCGACGGGAGATGGGCTTCGGCCACGGTGCGCACGAGACGTTCGTGCCGCAGCCGATAGGCGACCAGATCGGCTACGGTGCAAATCTTGATGCCATGCTCCTGCGCGAATTTTTGCAATTCCGGCATGCGCGACATGGTTCCGTCGTCGTTCATGATCTCGCAGATGACCCCGGACGGTTTCAGTCCCGCCAAACGCGCCAGATCCACCGAACCTTCGGTCTGTCCCGACCGGACCAGGACGCCGCCCTTGCGGGCGCGCAGGGGGAAGATGTGGCCGGGGCTGACCAGATCATTCGAGGTCGCCTTGTCGGCAACGGCGGTCAGGACGGTGTGGGCCCGGTCGGCGGCCGAGATGCCGGTGGTGACCCCGTGTTTTGCCTCGATGGAGATGGTGAACGCGGTTTCAAAAGGGGAGGTGTTGTCGCGCACCATGGGGCGCAGGCCGAGCTCGTCGCACTTTTCGCCCGTCATGGTCAGACAGATCAGGCCGCGGCCGTATTTGGCCATGAAATTTATCGCCTCCGGCGTGACCGCCTCGGCCGCCATGGTCAGGTCGCCCTCATTCTCGCGATCCTCGTCATCGGCCAGGATGACCATCTTGCCCTGCCGGATATCCTCTATCGCTTCTTCTATGGTTGCTATCGACATGTGAACGCTATTCCTTTCTGCTTACAAAAATCCGTTTTCCGCCAACGTCTTCATGCTTAATCCGGCGCCGTCCTTCCAAGGTGAGGCCAAGCGCTCGATGTATTTCCCTAGGATATCGGTTTCGATGTTCACGCTGTCTCCCGGCGTCAGGCCCGCCAAGGTGGTTTTGGCAAAGGAGTGGGGGATTACGGTGACGGTAAAGCCGTCGCCGCTCACCTCGTTTACGGTCAGGCTGATGCCGTTTATGGCCACCGACCCCTTTTTGACCAGATAACGGGCGAATCCGGCCGGGAGGGTGAAGGTCAGGACATGATAACCGGAAGTCCGCTCGATCCTTGCCAGCGTGCCGCAGCAATCCACATGCCCGGTTACCATATGCCCCCCCAGGCGGTCACCCATGCGCAGCGCCCGCTCCAGGTTGACCTTGTCGCCCGTTTTCAACGCTTCGAAGGTGCTCCTGGAGATGGTCTCCGGCGAGACGTCGAAGGTCAGGACCGTGCCGGAGATACTGGTGACCGTCAGGCAGATGCCGTTGACCGCCACCGAATCGCCCAGGGCGATCTCATGGGCGGGCAGGGCGGTTGCGATGCCGAGCACGGCCGCCTTGTCGCTGCGCCTGAATGAGGTCACCGTGCCCATGTCTTCGATCAGGCCGGTGAACATGCCGCCTCCGCCGGCCAGGCGTGGACGATGATGTCCTGGCCGCTATGGGCGATCTGGCCGAATTGCAGCTTGATCGCCTGGTCCATGCTGGTGATTCCGCGCAGGGTGAAGGGCGCGAATCCGTCGGAGCCTATGATCTTGGGCGCCAGGAAAAAAATGAACTCGTCGATGGCGTTGTTTTGCAGCATCTCGCCCGCCAGCCTGCTTCCCCCCTCGAGGAGGATGGACTGTATTCCCCGCTTGCCGAGTTTCTGCAGCAGATCCACCATGGAAACCCGGCCGTCGTATTCGTCGCAGACGATGACGGTGGCCCCCTGTTGGGTGTAGCGCAGATGCACCCGGGGATTGCTTTCGGTGGTGGCGATGATGGTGCCGGGGGCCATGCTCTCGCTGAGCACGCCGACGCTCTCCGGGGTCCGCAGCCGGGTATCCAGGATGATCCTGAGGGGGTTGCGCCCCTTCACATGGCGGACCGTCAACTGGGGATTGTCGGCGATGATCGTATCCACGCCCACCATGATGGCGTCGTGAGCCGCCCGCAGCCGGTGGGTATAGCGCCGCGAATCCGGGCAACTGATCCACTGGGATTCGCCGGTGACGGTCGCGATGTTGCCGTCCAGAGTCATGGCGCACTTGTAGGTCACATAGGGGAGGCCGGTGGTGACGTGCTTGATGAAGGGGCGGTTGATGGCCCGGCACTCAGCCTCCATGACGCCGTGTTCCACCATGATGCCGGCCTTGCGCAGCAGGGCGAAGCCCTTGCCCGCCACCAGGGGATTGGGGTCGACCATGCCGGCAACCACCCGCCGCACGCCGGCGGCGATCAGGGCTTTGGCGCAGGGGGGCGTGCGCCCGGTGTGGCTGCAGGGCTCCAGCGTGACAAAGACATCGGCACCTTGGGCCAAGGAACCGGCCATGGAGAGCGCGTTAACTTCGGCATGGGGCAGGCCGGCCTTCCGGTGCCACCCCTCGCCGACGACGCGCCCATCCTTGACGACGACGCATCCCACCGCAGGGTTGGGCGATGTTTTGCCGACCCCCTTGCGGGCCAGGGCGAGAGCCCGTTTCATATGGCGTTGGTCTTGTTCACTCATTTTTTGAGCAGCTCCTGTAACTCCTGCATGAATTCGCCAATGTCACGGAACGACCGGTAGACGGAGGCAAAACGGACATAGGCCACCTCATCCATGCCGTGCAACTCCTTCATGAGCCACTCACCGATAGCCGTCGTGGATATTTCCCGCTCGGAAGATTCCTGTATCTTGCTTTCCAGCCGGTCCACCAGGCGTTCTATTTCGTCGATGGATATGGGACGCTTTTCACAGGCCTTTTTGATGCCGGAGACGATCTTCATCCGGTCGAACGGCTCGCGGCGCCCATCCTTTTTGCAGACCAGCGGGAGCATCTCTTCGATGCGTTCGTGGGTGGTGAAACGCTTGGCGCACCCCTCGCACTCCCTCCGGCGTCTGATGGCGGATCCCCCTTTGTCGGGGCGCGAGTCCACAACCTTGCTGTCGGGATGGCTGCAAAAAGGGCATTTCACGGTCAGGAACCTCCGGTGTCGCCGATAAATTGTACCACGTTCAGGCCGCTTTCGGTGGTCATTTCCCGAGCAAGTTCGTCGGCATACCCCTCGCTGTAGACGATGGCGCGTATGCCTGCGTTGATGATCATCTTGGTGCAGATGATACAGGGCATGGTGGTGCAGTAGAGGGTGGCGCCGTCGATATTGGTGCCGTGGCGTGCCGCCTGGATGATGGCGTTTTGTTCGGCGTGCAGGCCGCGGCACAACTCGTGGCGTTCGCCGGAAGGAACGCGAAGCCGTTCCCGCAGACAGCCGGCGGCTTCACAGTGGCTGATGCCGGAAGGAACGCCGTTGTAGCCTGTGGCAAGGATGTTGCGGTCTTTGACAAGTACTGCCCCGACCTGTCTGCGCAGGCACGTGGAACGTGTTGCGACCAGGCGGGTGATGTCCATGAAATACTGGTCCCATGATGGGCGGGGCATAATAAGGTCTCTTTAAATGTAAGGATGTACACCAAATTACTCCAATATCCGCGTGAGGTCAATATGTAAGCAGTTGCACGGGGGACAGGCCCCACGCATTGTGCGGCTATGCGGCCTTATATGATTGAAACCTCTGTGATTATTCCCCTTTGGCGAAGGTCTTGCATTTTTGCCGGGCGGATGATAGTATTTAGCAGTCAATAGAGGAGAGTGCTAATGCGCTCCCCGGAGCGCCATCAATATCCCTTCCAGGAGAAGCCATATGGTTACGCGACTTCCGGTTGTAGCTGACAGTTTGACCCTGTATCTTTCGGAGATCAGAAAGGTTCCCCTTCTTTCGGAGGACGAGGAACACCGCTTTGCGGTGAAGTTTTTTGAAGAAAAGGATCTGGAAGCGGCCCATTCGCTGATCACTGCAAACCTGCGTTTCGTGGTCAAGGTTGCCGCCGAATACCGCCATTACGGCATGAAGATGCTCGACCTGATTCAGGAGGGCAATATCGGCCTGATGATGGCGGTGCGCAAGTTTAACCCCTATAAGGGAATCCGCCTGATCTCCTACGCGGTCTGGTGGATACGGGCCTATATACAGAATCATATCGTTTCCGCCTGGAGCCTCCTCAAGATCGGCACCACCCAGGCGCAGCGCAAACTGTTCTTCAAGCTGCGGGAGGCCAAGGACGCCATCCGCAGGTTGGGCAATGGCGAGGACGATCTTCACGCCACGGCCCTGTCGCTCAATGTGAGCGATCAGGAGGTCGCGGAGATGGAGCAGCGCCTCCACGGAGAGGCCTCCCTGGACGCCGAGATCCCGGGGGGCGAAGGCTTCACCCTGCTGGAAAATCTGGCGGACGACCGGCAGAATCAGGAAGAGGCCTTGTCCGAGTTCCAGGAAAGCCAGCAACTCCATCGCCAGGTGGCGCGCGTCGTGGCGGGGTTGAACGAGAAGGAGCGCTTCATCGTGGAAAAGCGGATCAGTGCCGATGAGCCTCTGACCCTTCAGGAAATTGCCACCCATTTTTCCATCTCCCGAGAGCGGGTGCGCCAGATAGAGGAAGCGGCATTGAAAAAGATGAAAACTGCGCTTACTCCCCTGTTATCGGCCGCTTAGCCGGCGCGTCCCCGGACGCGGCCCCCTTGCGGAGCGGGATTTTAAAAAACTTATTTTTGCATATCAGAAAAAAATCTTGACTTTATCGGCGTCTTTCTTTAAATAAACAAATTCTGTTTCGCGATTAATGAAACAAGTGCTGGCGTAGCTCAATTGGTAGAGCAGCTGACTTGTAATCAGCAGGTTGCGGGTTCGAGTCCCATCGCCAGCTCCAGCGAAGACAGAATGAATTTGGCTTTAGTATCATTCTCCCTGGAGGGATTCCCGAGCGGCCAAAGGGAACAGACTGTAAATCTGTCGTCGTACGACTTCGGAGGTTCGAATCCTCCTCCCTCCACCATACAACCATCGGAAGCCGGCAGCAGGATGTGAACCCAGGAGACCGCGGTCGTTTGAACTGGTAAGGATTGTGTTGGGGTGGTTTCCAAATATCTTCATCTGGTAGCGCGGGAGTAGCTCAGTTGGCTAGAGCATCAGCCTTCCAAGCTGAGGGTCGCGGGTTCGAGTCCCGTTTCCCGCTCCAGTTATCGCCCACATAGCTCAGGAGGTAGAGCACTTCCTTGGTAAGGAAGAGGTCTCCGGTTCGAGTCCGGATGTGGGCTCCATTTCTTTTCGGCAACACCCAACATAACTGTGTGCAGGTAGACAAAACAAAAGGCAATGAATGAGGAGGGCCTGTTATCATGGCGAAGGCTAAATTCGAGCGTAACAAACCGCATGTAAACATCGGCACGATAGGTCACGTTGACCACGGCAAGACCACGTTGACCGCCGCCATCACGAAGGTATTGGCCGGTAAGGGTCAGGCCGAATTCAAGGCATTCGACCAGATCGACAATGCTCCCGAAGAGCGTGAGCGCGGTATTACGATTGCCACTGCGCACGTTGAATACGAGACCGAGAAGCGTCACTACGCCCACGTCGACTGTCCGGGCCACGCCGACTACGTCAAGAACATGATCACGGGAGCCGCGCAGATGGACGGCGCCATCCTGGTCGTGTCCGCCGCCGACGGCCCCATGCCCCAGACCCGCGAGCACATCCTGCTTGCCCGTCAGGTAGGCGTTCCCTACATCGTCGTCTTCCTGAACAAGGCGGACATGGTGGACGACGCCGAGCTGCTGGAACTGGTTGAGCTCGAGATTCGCGAGCTTCTGTCCAGCTACGACTTCCCGGGCGACGATATTCCCATCATCAAAGGTTCGGCCCTCCAGGCGCTGAACGGCGAGAAGGGCGAACTGGCCGAGCCGGCCATCATTGCCCTGATGGATGCGGTCGATGCCTACATCCCCAATCCTGAGCGCGCCATCGACAAGCCGTTTTTGATGCCTGTCGAAGACGTCTTCTCCATCTCCGGTCGTGGTACCGTTGCCACCGGTCGTGTTGAGCGCGGTATCGTCAAGGTTGGCGAAGAGGTCGAGATCGTCGGTATCAAAGCCACGGCCAAGACCACGGTAACCGGTGTCGAGATGTTCCGCAAGCTGCTGGACGAAGGTCGTGCCGGCGACAACATCGGCGCCCTGCTGCGCGGTGTGAAGCGTGAAGACATCGAGCGCGGCCAAGTGCTTGCCAAGCCGGGCAGCATCACTCCGCACACCAAGTTCAAGGCTGAAGCCTATATTCTGACCAAGGAAGAGGGCGGTCGTCATACGCCGTTCTTCAACGGCTACCGTCCCCAGTTCTACTTCCGGACGACGGACGTGACC